>JAIWNU010000009.1 GCA_020216655.1 Treponema sp.
AGCGATGGATGGAGTCTATTCTTAAACCCGGCGCCGCTGATTCTCCCGCTTAAAACCGACCGAAAATTTTTCCAGCAATACTTCGAGCTGTTTCTCATTAGAAATTCCGAAGGATTTTAGGGGTTTTTTATCGATCTGATCAAACGTAATAGTTCCTGCCTCGTATTCACAGAGCATATTGGCAAGGTACACCGTTTCAACCAGGTCCTTGAATTCGGTGGGGGCCACATTAGGATCATGATGCAGCCGTATTGCACTGACTAGGTTATCGGGGAAGTTCCATTTTTCAGCTATAAGAGCCCCGATTTCGGCGTGGTTAAGTCCGGCAGCTAAATCTTCAAAGGTAGAGGCTGGAATTCCCTTTTCTATGCAAAAGGTCTTAATTTTATTTAAAAGGTCCGGATGTACATTGGCAAAAATGATTTTGCCCATGTCGTGGAGTATACCGCCGACATAGACGTCGTCGAGAAGGTTTCGGTCCTTACGGAAATTTTTTGCCAGATTATAGGCGTAAAATGCGGTTTTATATGAATGCTCCCAGAGGATGCGCTTGTCTGTAGTGTCGTCTCCTAAAATTTTCTGGGTTCCGTAGGAATAGAGAAGGTTCTTAATACCCCTAATCCCAACCATTTTAACCGCTTCTGAAATACTGTCGACCTTTTTAGAAAGCATAAACTGGGCAGAATTAACAATTTTTAAAAGGTCCGCGGTCATAGCGGGGTCCATGGAAATTTGCCGGGCAATATCAGTCATTTCAGACTTGGGATCGTTAATGAGTTTTTGGATCATGACGATATTTTCGGGAAATTGGGGCAAGGAGCTAACCTGGTCTACGATTGCCTGAGACAATATAGAAAGATTTTCTACCCTTGTCTGGTCCAGGGGTATGGTGATTCGGGCAATGGTTTCGGTGTCACTGGCGACTATATCAAAACAATCTTCGTCGAGGCCGATTTTTTTAAGCATCAGCACCAAAATAACGAGCCCTAGACCAGCCCCTTCTGAGTCATCCAAAACCTGGGTAAGGGCTTCCTCGAGGGAATTGTATTGGCGGGATCGGGCGAGCTTATCGTGGATTCGGATCAGCTCTGTTTTAGTGATGGTTACGTTGTTTCTAATTTCTAGATTGATAATTTGAGCTTTGACATGCAGGATAACCTTAATGTAAAGACCCTTTTCCTTTTGGAGCTGCAGATAATGGCCGATATTATCCATGGTTTCCTGCTTAAAATTGGCCATTCCGAGTTTATAGTCCTCCGGGTTATTGAGATCCAATCCCCGTTCTTGGAAATAGACCCGCTTGGTATTTGCTTTTTTAGCGTTTACCGCAAGCTCCCGTAAACAGTAGGATAGATAGTCTTTAAGTTTTTCCTGGCCCAGCTCTTTTAGAAATACCTCTAAAACCTCTTCGATATACACTTCTATTTCATGAGGCAGGGTATAGGTTGTTATGGTGAGGGGAATTCCCGAATTAATGGCTTTTTTAATTCTTGCAACATCAACAATTAGTTCCTGCGATACAGCCATACATTATTCCTTAAAAAAAATAAAAAAACTACTAAAAAGTATAACATTATAGACAATGATTCTGCAAGGATTTGGCCTAAGTTTCATACCGTTTGATAATTGTGGCCATCCGCTTGAGCTCCCGGGAAACAATACCGTTAATAGTATCCGACGGAAAGACCCCATCCTCGTCTGCAAACCCTGCAGGTTTGCCCATGAAGACCTCTAAAGCTTCATCGATAGTATTAACCGCATAGAGGTGGAATAGCCCTGCTTGAATATCTTTTTGGACCAGGGCACTTAGAATAAGATTGTTCATATTTCTTCGGGGTATCAGTACTCCCTGTGTTCCGGTGAGACCCCGTTTTGAACAGATTGAATGGAAGCCTTCTATTTTTTCAGAGACCCCTCCGACGGGCTGCATATCCCCCAGCTGGTTAACGCTGCCGGTGATTGCCAGGTCTTGTCTGAGGGGGATGCCCGAAATTGCCGATATGATTGCGCAGAGTTGGGCGGCTGTCGCAGAATCGCCGTCTATGGGGGTGTACATCTGTTCGAAACACACACTAGCTGTGATGGAAAGGGGGAATGTTCTGGCATAACGGGAACGGAGATAACCTGAAAGAATGAGCACCGCCTTATCAAAAATCTCACCTGAGAGTCCCGATTCACCTTCGATATTAATAACCCCTCCGTCGCCGGGAGCAACTTGGGCAGAAACAACGACGGGAATCCCGTAAGAATAGTAGCCCCGATCATGTACTGCGAGTCCATTTATTTTACCGATAGCGGTCCCGCTGAATTGTATAATAATTTCATCAGCTAAAATCATGGATTGAATCGTTTCTTCCGGCAGCCTGTGGAGATAGGAACGCAGTTCAAGGGTTTTTTGGATCACTTCGGCTGAAATCTCCGATAATTGATGTTCCCGGGCATACCAGGTAGCTTCCCTCAGAAGATCTACCACTCGGGAAAAACGGGTGCTGAGTTTTTGCCGGTGTTCCGCATCACGGACACTCCATTCAAGGACCGCCGAAACCCCTGAGGCCTCTAGGGGTAAAAGCCCTTCTTCCTGAACAATTTTATGCAAAAATGCCGCATATCGCTGCTGCGAATGCTCATTTCTATTCATGGTTGAATCAAATTCGGCACATACTTTGAACAGCTTCTGAAAATCCGGGTCTGTTTGGTACAAAATGTCATAGGTAGACTCTTCGCCGATTAAAACAACTTTGACATACAGTTCAATAGGTTCCGGCTTTATTATGAGGGGACTGGCGATCGGGTTTGGGGGACACTGAATTTCTACAATACCTGTTTGAAGCACCCGTTTAAGATATGGCCAGGCTTCCTCGTCTTGAACAATATCTTCCGCTCTCAGCACAAGAATTCCGCCCGCCGCTTTTATAAGGCTGCCGGCTCTGATTCGCAGGTATGCGGAACGGAGTTCTTCGGTTACTGATCCTGGCGGTTCAATGGTGCCAACAAGATTGGTGAGGGTAGGGCGGTTTTCAAAAATGACAGGAGGGCTTGAGATACCCGATCGGTCTACTATGATATTGGCTCCGTAGCGAATAAGGGCTGAGGGATGGCTATGGCTCCGCTGTGCTTCTTTTTCGAGCCGTTCGGCATAAAATAAAGGGAGATGCCCAATAATGTCCTCTTCTAAAGTATGGAGCCAAGCTGTGATTGCAGAATATGGAAATTCGTCGGACAATTTTTCAATCTGTGAATGAATTTGAGGTCTGAGCATCTCTTTAGAAAGTTCTTGAATTTTTCTATCCAAATCCATGCGTTCCCGTTTAAGAGAATCAAAGAGACCCTTCATACGGTCAATCAGGGCATAGTAGGTTTCCCGGAGGGTATTCCATTCAGCGGCAGAAAGGGTGCCGCTTGCTACCTGGGCTTGGAGATCTTCAAATGAGATTGGCACCCCATCCCGAAGGGGTACTAGATCGGTACTTTGGGACTCCCCTTCATTTATCTGCACAATCTGAAAACCAAGAGATGCAGCTTCGCTTTCAAAAGCGCTCAGGGTTTTATTTTCCTGCTGCTCCATTAAAGAAACCAGGTTGCTTTTTTTGTTTTTAAAAGCGTCACTTTCACGATGGAGCTTGACGAGCCGTTTCATTTCTTCAATGAAGTCATGTAATTTTTGTTTAAATAGTCTGCCTGTTCCTGCAGGCAGTTGAATGATATGAGGTTCGGTGGGAACAGCATAGTTAGGTACATATATAAAATCTTGCAGGTTGGCCTGGGATGCAGTATAGTTTGTTAATGCCTTAAGCAGAGCTGTGCGTCTTCCGGTTCCTGGAGAACCCTGGATGTAGATGTTGTATCCCTTCGCATGGATTCCCAGACCCAGCGAGAGGGCTTTCATTGCTCTGCTTTGGCCAATGATGGTAGCATCCGAATCTGTGTTTTCAGACAATTCGGGAGGAGAAATGGTAAATACTATATCTTCTGGAGATAATTCATATTTGTTCAGGTTCACAACTGATGCTCCTTATAGTAAACTATGAGGTGTTGGTTCATAGATTTCAAGGGCAAGGATGATGGAGGATTCATATGATTGCTGCAGATGAGGTAAACGGCAAAATTCTATATCAGGATACGGATCACATGTTTATTTGGCTTGGGGCGGATCCGGAGAGTGCCTCTGGGGTCGTGCAGACCAATCAATATCTTATTATTGATAAGGGCCGCGGGGTCCTCCTTGATCCAGGCGGCATCCACCTCTTTGCCCGGGTTGTAGCGGTTGCCAGCCGCTACATTTCGCTTGATAAGATTGATACTATCTTTTTTTCCCATCAGGATCCGGATGTTTCCTCCGGTATTGCCCTGTGGCTTGGGGTGACTTCTGCAAAGATATATGTCAGTTCCCTTTGGCTGCGGTTTTTACCCCACTTTGGTATCGTGGATCAGAGCAGGATGGTTGGGATAGAAGAGTTCGGTAACACCTTTAAACTCAGCTCTGGGGCACTCCTGCGTTTTCTGCCTGCCCATTTTTTACATTCTACGGGAAATTACTCAGTCTTCGACGAACGGTCTGGTATTTTGTTCTCCGGTGATATTGGAGCTGCGGTTTTCCCAGCAGGAAAAGAACAGCTTTTTATAGATGACTTCCCAGCCGCTTTGCCTTTTATTGAGCCCTTCCATAAACGGTATATGGCCTCCAATAAAGTGACCTCCTTGTGGGTGCGCCAGGTCCGTGAATTAAAACCCCGCCTGATTGCAGCCCAGCATGGGGGTGTATATCGAGGGGATGCGGTTTCAGCCTTCCTTGATTGGCTGGGTAAGCTTACCTGCGGAATCGATACTATCGAATCCATCTATAAATAGAGAAAGGGTATACCATGACGGATAATACGACTTCTTTCGAAAATAGTTCCCTGGCGATTCGGAAATTTGTACGCGGGTATAATAAAAGCATCGTATTAAATACGGTCACCCTCCGCTCTTTAGATATTATTGGTTACAATCTTGAGCGTATTGGTTCAAGCCTTTCTTCTATTGTAGCAGCCTTTGAAGAAATTCGGGCCACGAGCCAAACTACTTCAAATAATGCCGACAAAATTGATGCAATGATGGACGGCATTTTAACTAAAAATGCCAGTACGGGTGCTGAAATTACCCAGCGGGTTCAAGATATTAACCAGGCGGTTGAAGGAACTGCGCGGCTTTCTACGTTGTTTGCGGATCTGGCGGAGAAAGCAAAAAGCATTGCATCGGTAACTGGTTCAATCCAGGATGTATCGGACAGGACTAATATTTTGGCCATCAATGCTTCTATCGAAGCTGCCCGGGCGGGCAATGTGGGCAAAGGGTTTCGGATTATAGCCAATGAGGTCCGTACTTTAGCTGGGCAAACCGGTGATTTTGCAAAGACGATTGAGGCGACCATTAGTGATTTTGAATCCGTTGTAGGCGAAATTACGAAGGAATTGCAGGGATTTACCAAGGTTCTAGAGTCTTTTAAACAATCCTTTTCGACTGTTTTGGATAGTTTTCAGACCAATGCTAAATCCATAGACGAAACGGGTGCTTTCTTAAATCAGATTTCAGGATCTATCAGGGAAGAAACAACCGCACTCACCGATGGTTTAAATTCCCTTGAACAGATTTCTACCTCTCTTAAGGACACCAATGTCGTTTTTGCTGCCCTATTGAAGACTTACGGAAATTTGGATACCCTTCTGGACAAAGAAGGAAACCGTTAGTGTCCGATTTGGTTCTGCTTATTTGGCTTATCATCGGCCTTGTTGGCCTGGAACTCCTGCGGCCGTTTTTTAAAAGTATCCGGGATGTAGCTGGATTTCTTTTATTTCCCCTTCTCGCATTACTGCTTATAATTGTCAGCGCTTTTGTTTATGGATTTCGGCCTGAGATTATTCCCTTAGGTATAGTGATTTTTTTTATTGCTGTTTTTCGCATACCCATGCTTATTTCTTTGATGCAGGGGCTCCGAATCGATGAAGATCGAAATCTATCGCTGATACGTGTCAGCATTGGGATACTTTTTTTAGGCCTGGCTGGATTTATAGCGATCCGTTTCTCGCCGCAGGAAGGATTTTATACCAGGCCCGTTTCTGATGCTTCAACTTATGAAACAATGGTTTTAAAAGGGCAAAGCGGAAGCCCTGAGTATTTTGTTAGAAAATATATTTCTAAAGAGAATGAACCAAAGGGAACAATACTGCTTATTCCTCCGGTAAATGGATCTGTGGAAGTTGTCGACACCATTTGTGTTGCATTAAAATCCCGCGGATTTTCAGTTTTTACCTTTTCACAACCTGGTATAGATATCCCCGCCTATGATGTACTCAATAAGGCGATTTTTCCATCAATACGAAATACTGGATCCTATGTACTGAGTTTTATTGCAGGGCTCCAGGTTAAGGCAGCCCATCAATATGGGATTTATTTTGAAAAGACCCGGATGGAGGCGCTTGATTTTCTTCTCAAGAATATAGAAGTGGCAGAAAAGCTGTATGTTGTCGGTTATGGGGCTGGAGGGGCTGCAGCTCTTAAGTACACTGCGGAGCATGCTGAGACCAACATTGCTGGTATAATAAATGTGGAAGGCCCGCTGTATTCCGTGCTTGAGTTCCCCGATTCTGGCGGAAAAACATCAGGCTTATCGCTGCTCTTAGAAACGTTACTGCCCCATCCTGCCGTGCATATCGGAACTATACCGGCAGTACAAAAACCGCTTTTAATCCTCGCTTCGGATAAAATAAAACGGACCGATCAAAGGGACAGCCGATATGCAACTCTCGTGAGAACTGTCCATATGGCTCAAGCCCCTGCGGTGATAGCGGCCCTTACCGGCGCTGGCCCCTTTGATTATTCGGATGTTCCTATGCAGTATCCAGTTTATTCATCCCTTATGGGCGGCGATGGAAACAGGGTGCGCAATTCAGGCTATTATATTGATGCAACGGTGGCGCTTATTTCCAATTTTATTTGCAGTATCGAAAAACGCCAATCGATGGGAAATACCGAGTTGTCGTGTTCATCAATTCCCGTATCGGGAGATGTCTATATTGAATATAATGATTTTACTAAGAGTTATAATCCTCGGGAGGTATTGGGGAAATGACATCTAAACAGCTTGATGCATATTTTCGCTCATTTTTGGATATCGAAGGTTTTTCCCGTAGCGACGACTCGGTGAATGGATTGCAGGTGGATAATAATGGTAGTGATATAAAAAAGGTTGCCTTTGCAGTAGACGCAAGCTTGGAATCATTTACGTTAGCTGCCCAGCGGGGTGCTGGGATGCTTTTTGTGCATCATGGACTTTTGTGGGGAAAACCTACAGCTTTGACGGGAATTATTAGGACCAGGCTGCAGGTTCTCTTTGAACACAACATTGCCCTTTATGCGGTTCATTTACCGCTAGACCAGCATCCCGAAGTAGGAAACAACGCTGTTCTTGCAGACTTGCTTGGTCTTGAACAGCGGGAACCCTTTGGTCTCTACCATGATCAGAAAATAGGCTACAAGGGGATATTCAAAGAGCCCGTTTCTATAGAAGAAGCGGTGAAACGAATCAGCTTTATGGATCGGCCTCCGATAGGGGTGTTCCCCTTCGGTAAAAAGGAGATTCGTTCCTGTGCAGTTGTTTCTGGCGGAGCGGCGATGGAAGCCTTCCAGGCTGTTGATGAATGTCTTGATTTGTATATTACAGGGGAAAGTTCCCATAGTGTGTATCACTACGCAATAGAAGGCAAACTTAACATGATCGCCGGAGGCCACTATTCTACCGAAGTTTGGGGTGTCAGGCGAGTTATGGAAAAATTGGCGAACGAAACGTCTCTTGAAGTAGAATTTTTAGATATTCCTACGGGATTGTAAAAAGGAGCTGTAAGAATGGAATTTAAAAAGCAAAAAATGCTTCCCTTCCTGTTAACCCTGGTTGTGATCCTTGCAGATCAGGTCTCGAAGAGTTTTATTGTGTCCCGGTGGCCCCGGGAGGGTACTTTTATTAAAGATGTGTTTGGCAATGATTTTTTATGGATTATCCATGTTCGCAATAAAGCCATTGCCTTTAGCATTGGTGACGGGCTGCCAGACCAGCTGCGGGCCCTCTTGTTTATCATATTGCCGCTTATCGTAATCGGGGTTTTACTTGTCTATTATTTTAAAACCGATGAGTTTACCCTGTTACAACGTTGGGTTGTGGCTGGTATTGTTGGCGGAGGTCTTGGCAATTTAATAGACCGAATCTGGCGCCCTGATGGGGTTGTCGATTTTATCAGTGTTAATGTATATGGTTTTCTTGGCTTTGCCCGCTGGCCTACTTTTAATATTGCCGATTCCAGTGTGGTTGTTTGCGGTATTTTGCTGGTGCTCAGTATGCTGTTTATCAATTCTAAATCGGCAAGGAAGGAGTCATTGTGAATAAAAAGGCTAATACGATTGTATTTATGCTGGTGGCCACTGTGTTTAATGTGGTTATTACGGTTGCGTGTTTTGTGGTGCTGCTTATCCTTTATGGACGGCTGCTTGCACCGCTCTTACCCCAGGAAACCGCAGCAATCGGCCTTCCCATTGTTTTTATTGGTGCGATAGTGCTTTCTTTTGTAATTTACCGATATGCACTTAAAGCGTTTACCAAACGGTTTGAGACAGAAAAATATTTTGATCCCCTTATCAAGCGCAGCAGGCCGCCCAAAAGAGATTAATATCCGTCGGAGAGGGACCGGTTTATATCCCGTTGATACAATTCCTGGTAAATATAACTGCGTCCCTTAAGTTTGTCCTTAATCGGCTGAGAGAAGGGAATATATCTCCAGAAAATAGCCCGTACCTCTTTTTCGAGTTTTTGTATCGCATCGCTTTCCTTGGTCATCCAGATTATATAGTCCTGGATAAAGTATTCCTTCACGTCCCCTTTTAGTTTTTTAGAGGTGAACCACTGGTAATAGTTACCGGTGAGACCCTCTTCCATCCAATAATATGAGGCCTTTTCTTTTGCTACCTGCCAGCGAAGATCTCCTACGGCAGAAAGGATGGCCAGGGAAAGATTTTTAGGGTACATGGGAATCGCGATGCGGCCGCGGCTTGTTGCCCGGTTAAATCGGTCAAAGGGTTCCCAGCAAATACCAAATTCTCCATAAGATGGTACCAGGATGACATAGGGAACAATACGGTTCAGTTTATTTTTATAAGAACGGCAGAACGCTTCGGGGTCTATGCTTTCTATCCAGGCAAGCTGTTTGATAACATTTTCCCGGGTGGCAATTTCATTCGGTCCGCAGCGAAAATATTCACGGGTAAGGATGGGAAAGTGATTCCCCTGGCGGCCGATGGTGAGCTTTACCATTTGGCGAACGCTGTCAAATTCGGTATCGATTGCTTTTATATCAACCGCAACATCAGCGCCTGCTTCCCGCACCTTGTCTTCCAGCGTTTGTACATCGGCCTGGGCCTGTGAAAATTCTTTAAGAAAAGAATCCAGTTCACGATCGGCCTTTGCCATGTTTTTAAGGAGTTCCTGTATATCGCTGAAAGCCCTTCGCTGCACTTCGGTATAGACCGACTGCAGGTCAGGAAAACCGGGTATAGGTGTATGTTGGGAAAGAATGTTAACCGCATCCAGAAGTGCCCGTTCATAGCTGGCCCGTTCATCACTTTTTGCTTTTAACAAATTCCGCGCCGCGTCCCGCCGTCCTTCAGCTTTTTCGAGGAGCTGTTTTAATCGAGTTGCTTCGTTGTTTTTAGCGACCCGGACCTCGTCGGTGGTAGAATTTTTTATAACGCCGGTGCCAATAGCCTTAAACCATTCATCAAGATAATAGATTGGCTGGTTAAGTTCGTTATCGACAATGAGTTTAGAAAACAGGTCTCGGTCTTCGGGGGCAAGAAGGTTCGGATGTAAAATGCCGAACCGAAGGAGGAATTTTTTATAGTCCGGTAATTTACCAGGAGTTTTTCGTGCAATACCAAGAAGAAAATCCCAATAAGCGGTGGTTAGCTGCTGCCGGTA
>JAIWNU010000010.1 GCA_020216655.1 Treponema sp.
AACGCCGCGGTCTTTAGGATCCTTGGTGGTTAAAAACTTCTGGAGTATGGTGTGTACCCGTTGGGCAATATCCCCTTCCCCTGAAAGGGCCTTTTTATAGTAATCCGGATCAGAAAAGGTGGTAACAGGAATGGTAGCGTATTGTTTTGTGATTTCAGGAAAGGTGTTTTGGGTTAAATCGACTTCGATCTGGTTAGGGGTGTCTATGCTCTCATCACCGAAAAGATCTGAATAATCAGGAGTGTTAGATGCAGAAGCAGACCCGTTTTTAACGGACGAAACACCGAGCAGAGCCGCAATCTCCGGATCCATCTCGCCATTAAATATTGTGTTACCCATTGGATTTAAATAAGGCAGGGACTTTTTGGAGGTGAGGGGAATTGAACCCCTGACCTTTTGAATGCCATTCAAACGCTCTAGCCAACTGAGCTACACCCCCAAAAGGTTGACTGGAATATAGCCAAAGGAACCAATCCTGTCAAGGGGTGGTTCTGGCTACCGACGGTACACAGGGATGATTCCCTGCGGTATTCTTAGAATAGTATATGCGATATCATGGCTAACGTAAAGGTTCTGTATGATTATCAGTGTTTCAAGACGTACCGATATCCCTCGATTTTATTGGGACTGGTTTCTAAAACAGATTGAATTGGGTGAAACGCTTATCACGAACCCGTTTAATGCAAAGCAAAAAAAGTCAATTTCCCTTAAGCCTTGTGATGTGGATGGTTTTGTGTTTTGGACCAGGGATCCCCAACAGATTGCTGAATCAGCAGGTCTGCTTAAAGAAAAGGGATACTCTTTTTATGTGATGATAAGCATTACGGGGTACCCGGACATACTTGAGCCGATGGCTCCCGATCTTGAGTGTGTTGTTGCGGGAATAGGTCGGTTAAGCTCTTTTATTGGCAAAGATAGGGTGTTCTGGCGCTACGATCCCATTATTATAAGTTCCTTAACAACCGCAGAATATCATGAACGAATGTTCCGATACTTGGTAAGCCGCCTGGCTTCTTATGTTGATCGGTGCATTATTAGTTTGTATGATCCCTATAAAAAAAGTGAAGCGAGGTTTCGTACTCTTGAAGCAAGCGGAAAGCTGGTTCGGTTTTCCACTTTTTCTGATACGGGTTATTTGTCTCCCGAAGCAGAACAGGCGATTGAAAGAATCGCAGCGGCAGCTCATCAATATGAAATTCCTCTCTTTAGCTGTGCGGAACCTCAATGTCTTGAACGATTCGGAATAAATACTCATGCTTGTGTGGATGGAAATCTGTTTAGTGCGGTATCTAAAAAAGATCCAGCCCAACGGCCTTTCTGCCAATGTGACCAAAGTGTTGATATCGGCGCCTATCGCACCTGTCCTGCCCGCTGTGTTTATTGCTATGCCTGGTAGATATAAAAGCGTATATTAGTACTATGAAAATACCACCTGACTGGAATCCGACGAATAGCGCTTTCCGCCTTTTTTATGGCTGGAATGATACCTTGGGCCGCTGGAATTATGACCTCGTGGATACAAAGGTGAACCAAAAAGTAGCGGTTCATACTTTTATTCCTGCTGGCCAGCCTCATGTAAAGGGTACCCTGTTTATTATCCATGGATATCTGGAACATACTGCGCTCCGTTTGCCCCTCATATCTCAGGCGGTACAGCATGGATGGACCGTTGTTGGTATAGATTTGATTGGACATGGTTTTTCTACCGGCAGTCCTGCCCATATTGATGATTTTGACGAATATGAAGTTGCTCTGGAAACGGTCCTTCAGTATCGGCCCTGGGCTAAGCCCTGGCGTTTTGCAGGCCATTCTACGGGCTGTGCGGTGGAACTCCTCTATGTTGCAAAGCATGGGAATCCCTTTGAATGGAGCCTTCTCGAAGCCCCCTTGGTACGGACTGTGCTGTGGAAACCTTCCATGGTGGCAAAACGGCTATTTAAGGGAGCTATAAGCACACTGCCTCGACGAAATGCGGGATTGCCAAAAAGTCATACCTATTATGGTTTACTAAAACGGGACCCGCTCTATCTTGATAAGGTTCCAGTAAGCTGGTTTGATGCGCTTGAACGGTATGTCGCCGGGACTGAACTGTGGTCTACGCTCCCCGGTACATTTTTAATACTGCAAGGCGATATGGATACGGTTGTTGATTGGCCTTATAACATTGCATTTTTAGAGCAGCATCTCGAAAATAAACGTATAGAAATGATAAAAGGGGGGAAGCATCATCTTTTAAGGGATGAAGGGCCTGCGGGAGATCAGGCACGCCGGGCTGTTTTGCAGCATTGGTATTCGATGATGTAGTCCTTTTTGTTTTTGGTCTATAATTGGTATAGTCCAATAGCGATTTTTCTTGCAAATTCTTTGTTTCAGTCTTAGGATTAACGGTGGGAGGCTATTCTATGGCTGAAGCAAAGGTTCGATATCTGGCATCATATCTAAAGGGTGTAAAGGCACGGGTTGGTACCATTCTGGAAACCAATTACAAGCTCGATATAAATACCCGGGAAAAAATCCTGGCCGACTATCTGAGCGATGAACAGCTGCCCCATTGGTACTTTTATTCCAATACACCGGAAGAAATAGCCCGGCATTTGTTTATTATTACCCAGCTCCTTTCTTCCAATGTGGGACAGATTTATCATGTAAGCGATGACTCCCGGGTTATTACCTATCTTATCAATATTGGACGTGATTATCCCGGACGGCTTGAACGGGTTATAGAAGAAAATATGAACATGCGGATAGCCTCCTTTGATTCTGAATCGACGGTAAATGGGGTCCGTATAGTCAGTCTGGAAAAGATAAGCCAGGAACCGGCTCGCTTTACCCCTGAGCAGGCCGCAGCGGTAGAAAAACTCAAAAATGATCTTGCTTATTATGGAGAAAACCGTGACCTCTCCCATACGGGCCGTTTTATCGAAAGCCTTTCGTCCCGGTACCTTTTGGAAGAAATTGAATCGACCTTGGAACCAAAACGGTCCGAGCGGCATCTTGTTTTTTATAACCGAATTGTGGATGCCCAGGGGCCGGTTATTGATATTTCCGATGTGCAATACGAGGATGATATTGGCCGTATAGAAAAATCGAGCCGTATCATGATTGGGGTATCGAATCCGGGACACGAATTTATACCCCAGGTACTCCGGGTTTTTGAAAAAAGGGGCATAAATTTACGGCGGACCTATTTTGATTTATTCCGCCATCTCCAGGGAGATGTGGCCATTTTCTCTACTTATTTTAACCCTGGTTACAATCTTAATGGGCTTGAGGATGAACTCGCGCAAGCCATTGTATCCGGCCAAACGGAAGAATCTGCTGTAAGTGCAACGGGGGCTGGAACGGTTCATTCAAGTGCAAAACGGAACCTGGAAGAAAAAATTGAAACCATACTGCGCAGGCTTCCTAGCAGGTCTAACAGCGATGATGCAATGAAGGCGATAGAGGAACTAAAGGCTCTGTGCAAACAGAACGGAACAGTCGGTGCAGGCCCTGAAAGCCGCAGTTTTTACCTTAACAGTGTAACCGATTTTATGGAAGCTGCCCGTTTTGCCGGTTTTGATGAGAGCCCGGAAGTACTTCGTCTTCTTTTAGGATATGAAGCCTTTGACGAGTTCTTTGTTACCGCCCAGGCAAATGGTATTTCCAGCAATCTCCCCGGTTATCGGATTAAACATTCCATTGCCCGGGGACCTGCCAAGGGTGGTCTGCGTATTGACCCCATAGTCAGTTTTGACGAAGTGGCGGCCCTTTCATTTATGATGACCTGGAAATGTGCCCGCAGCCGTATTCTGTACGGAGGGGCAAAGGGCGGTCTCATGCTGAATCCCCGTACCTTTGAGGGGTCTGCCATTGATTATTTTGATACCCTTTCCAGTTTTGGCCGCAGTCTTTTTTTGGTTTCCGGTCCTATGAGGGATGTTCCCGCAGGAGATGTGGGGTGCGGTCCAAAAGAAATCGGACATATGTTCGAGGGTTTTAAAAGTGCCCTGCGGGATCTGGCGGTTATGTCCTACGGTCTTAAGCCGGGGGTTACCATGATTGGGCCGCGCATTGTATCGGTCCAGGAAGCCCGCAGAATGCTGGCTGAACATTTTGATGTGGACTGGACCGATCCGGTCATCATCGGCGAGCTTGTTCGGAATGAGACCTATTTGGAACTGGTGACGGCGGCCCAAATTACTGGAAAACCCAAGCTGGGTATCGAAGCCCGGGGAGCCGCAACAGGTTTGGGCATGGCTTATGCGGTGCTGGCTGCGGTAGGTAACCTGTACCTTGACGGTGCATGGGAACCAAGCAGGCCCTTGTCCGAAAAAGAAGAACGGGTGCTGCGAAAGGCCTGTTCTATCACTGAGGAGATGATTCTTAAGGAAGAATCGGAGGCCGCTTACAGTAAGACTGAATACAAAGCGGGAGATGCTCCTGTGTATGGCAGGCTCCTTTCTGCGGACGAATGGAAGCTGCTCTCAGAACAGGTATATCCCGCCTTGCTGAAAGGTAAAACCCTTTCGGTCCAAGGGTCCGGCAAGGTCGGCGGTTCTCTGCTGACATCCCTTATGCCCTATGGGGTTAAACTCATTGCCATTGCCGATGCGGGAGGTGCCATTTTTGGTGATGACCTTGATATGGCAGAGGTGCTGGCGGCGGTAGAAAACTCCCGAAATCATCCTGATAAGGCGCTCAGAACATCCTGCGTTCATGCAACAAAAAATGTAAAGGAGCGTGTGTTGGGATTGGAAGGGAGCTCCAAGGTGCTCGAAATAGACTGCGATATTGTGGCCCCCGCGGCTTTGGAAAACGCGGTGACTGAGGATAATGCACATAAGATCCAGGCAAAACTCGAAGTATGCGGCGCCAATGGTCCCAACACATCCCGGGCAGAAAAGATACTCGCAGAACGGGGAGTAACTGTTCTATACGATTTTCTGGCTAACGGGGCCGGTGTAACCGCAAGCTATTTTGAATGGCTCAGGAACCTGACGGACCGCTTCCGCTATGAGGCAGAACAGATTCGGCATACAGCCTTTGATATAAGCTGTATGGATAAATATGTTATGCCCGAATTTAAAACCCGGCTTAAGAAAATACTTTCCAACCCTGAGGGTCGGAACACAACCGAATCTTGGAACCTTTTGCTGCGGGATATCATGTTTGCAGCTTTTAACGAGGACTATCGCTTTGCAAAAGAAAACAAGGTATCGATGAAAACAGCGGGCTTTTTAAATGCCCAGCTGCGGGTGCTTGCTGCAACCCTGGCCCGTATGGATGAAGGGGGCCGGAAGAATCTTATGGATCGTTTGCCCGATCGGACAAAACAGCTCCTTAAGCCCTTCATGGAACACCCTGAAGTTTCACTTTTTAAGCAGCTCGGAAATAAAAATTACTAAAACGGTAACCTATGTTACCGATAAAAACATGCTGAATCGGTATCCTCTGAATATAACCATATTTGGAGGATACTATGAGTATGTTTTGCCATCAATGTCAGGAAGCTGCCAAGGGTACTGGTTGCACGATTAAGGGTGTCTGCGGTAAGGATGAAACAGTTTCCAATCTGCAGGATGTTCTATTGTTTTCCCTGAAAGGCCTCGCCTTTGTAGCCCAGGAAGCCCGGAAACAGGGTATTGTGGATCCCCAAGTTGCTACAGCCTTAGTGGAAGGCCTGTTTGCAACTATTACCAACGCAAATTTCGACAAAGCCGTGTTCATCACCCGTATTAGAAATGCGATCTCTCTTCGCGAAGAGTTAATAAAACAGATTGCTTTGAAGGGAATAAAGATCCAAGGTACGAGTAAAACTCCACTGCATCCGAGTATTACTTTTTCCGCCGACACAGAAGAGGCCATGCTTTCTGTTTGGACTGAAGCAAGTTTTCTTGCCATTGAAGACCCGGATATACGGGCCTTGCGAAGTCTTGTTATTTTCGGGCTTAAAGGTATGGCTGCCTATATGGAGCATGCCATTAATCTGGGGCATACCAATGCGGACGTTTTAGCTTTTATAGAACGAGCACTGGCTGCCACTATTGATGATTCTCTGGATGGTGCAAAGTTGACGGCTTTGGTACTGGAAACCGGTAAATATGGTGTGGATGCAATGGCCCTCCTCGATGCTGCGAACACTACCGCTTACGGCAACCCCGAACCTACTACTGTTCAACTGGGTGTACGGAATAATCCGGGTATTCTTATTTCTGGGCATGATCTTAAGGATTTGGAAGAACTTCTGGAGCAGACCAAAGGTACGGGAATTGATGTGTACACCCATGGAGAAATGCTGCCTGCCCATTATTATCCGGCTTTTAAAAAATACTCCCATTTTGTAGGTAACTATGGTAATGCGTGGTGGAAACAGACTGAAGAATTTGAAGCCTTTAACGGTCCGGTACTGCTTACCACCAATTGTCTAGTACCTCCTAAGGAATCTTATAAGCATCGGGTATTTACCACCGGAGAGGCTGGATTCCCCGGCTGTGTCCATATTGCGGATCGGAAAGAAGGAGGTAAAAAGGACTTTTCTGCCCTCATCGCTCTGGCTAAAACCTGCCAGCCTCCCAAAGCTTTGGAATCAGGAACCCTTGTCGGCGGTTTTGCCCATGCTGCGGTTGAAAAGGTTGCCTCAGCAGTTGTTGATGCGGTAAAGCATGGTGCAATAAAACGGTTCTTTGTTATGGCGGGCTGCGACGGACGGCAGAAAAGCCGGGAATATTACACCGAATTTGCCGAGGCGTTGCCGGAAGATACGGTTATTCTTACCGCAGGATGTGCGAAATACCGTTATAACAAGCTTAACCTTGGAGATATCGGCGGCATACCCCGTATCCTCGATGCTGGTCAGTGCAATGACAGCTATTCTCTTGCCCTCACGGCTCTTAAACTGAAAGAAGCTTTTGGGGTCGCCGATGTAAATGAGCTTCCCATTAGCTTTAATATCGCCTGGTATGAACAGAAGGCGGTTATCGTGTTATTGGCCCTCTTGTATCTTGGATTTAAAAATATACATCTGGGACCGACACTTCCAGCCTTCCTTTCTCCTCGTGTGGCAAAGGTTCTGGTAGACAATTTTGGAATTGCCGGAATCGGAACAGTTTCAGAGGATGTTAAATTGTTTATGGGCGCCTAGTCGGTGTTGGTTAACGATCCGGATGTAAGCCGGGGACATCCCATTGGGCAGGCAGCCTTGTGGGGTTTCCCTCGGCATTGACAAAGGCCCAGGTAACCTTAGCCTCTGCAATGAGGTCCGAACCTCGTAGGATTTTTTGTTCCATAACGCCGCTCACCGCACCCCGTTTAATCGGCCACGACTGGATGGTAAGTTCATCGTCCGGAAGGGCCGATTTTTTATAATCAATTTCTACCCGTGCCACATAGAGGCCAAAACCAGCTTTAATCACACCGGGATAATCGAAACCGATAGCCCGCAGATATTCATAACGGGCATATTCCAAATAGTGAAGATATACGGCATTATTGACGTGCCCGTAGGCATCGCATTCATAGGTGCGAACCCGAATAGTACATTCATGAATCATGGTCCCAGTATAAAAAAGGCAGGGTACCAGACGCAAGGGGAGGGGTATGCAGATTGATGGATTAGAGCAGCTTTTTAGCCATTGTCCCCGCTGTGGAAAAGGCAAGCCAATTGTAGAAAATAATCACCGTATATATTGTACTGCCTGTGGTTTTGAATTGTTTCATAATGTGGCCGCCGCAGTAGGAGCCTTAGTGATGACTCAAGGAGGACTTCTCCTTATAAAACGGGCAAAGGAGCCTGCGATAGGTAAATATGCCCTGCCCGGCGGATTTGTGGACCCCGAGGAGTCATTGGAAACAGCTTTGCTGCGGGAATGTGCGGAAGAAATAGGCTGGACCCCTGAAATGCAGGATGTACACTATTTCTGTTCATTTCCAAATACCTATAGGTATAACGGTATACTGTACCATACCTGTGATACGTTTTTTTTAATAGATGGAAAATTCCCCGCTGTATCCCGCTTGGTTACAGATGAGACTGAAGTCTCAGATATATGCACTGTTCCTTTGAATAATATTGTCTTAGAATCTTTAGCCTTTGAATCGACCCGGAAAGCAGTTCAAAAACTTATAAAGACGGCTGCGTAATTGTGTAGTATACTGGTCTGGTGAAACGAATCGTCTTTTTAGGGTTGGTCGTTTTTGGAATATTAAGTATTGCAGCCCTTTCGGTATCGCTGTTTCTTCTGGTGAACCTCGACAGTCTGGGGAGAGGCCGCACAGATTCTGCTCCGCCAAAGTACCTCTTTGCGTTCTATATACCAAGAACAGAAAGCAGGTATTTTCAAGATATTATTAAAGGAGCTGAACTTGCGGCGAAGGAATACCAAGCGGTGCTATTATACCACTCGGTAGATCCTCTGGATAATGAAATCCAACAGGCACCATTTCTTGAGGTTAATGGGTATGTCATTTGTCCCAACACCGAAGATCCAGTCATTATTTCCAAGATAGGGCAAATTCAAAATAAAAAAAATCATGTCATTGTCATTAATCATTCGGTGAGAACAGATAAGCCTGCGCCGTTTATCGGCTTTAACAATTTTGATGTGGGTAAAAAAATGGCCCATATTGTTAAACAGGCAGAACAGACGATAAGTCATATTGCTATTGTATACAGTCAAAAAAATCCTGGAATATATGCGGACAGAGAATTGGTTGAACTCGGCATCAGAACCGAGTTGCAGGTACAAGGGCTTGTAACTCTTGAACGCTTTGAGACGAGTTTGAACCCCCTCGATGCAGAAGCATTGATTGACCGGCTCATCAAAGAATATCCTCAGGTACAACAGGTTATTTTTACCGATTCAAGCGATACCATAGCGGCTGCCCAAGCGTTAATAGACATGAATGCGGTGGGCAGTATCCAGCTCGTTGGGTTTGGAAATGATCAAACAATACGGGAGTATATTCGTAAAGGGGTTATTGCAGCTTCGGTAGTAATACATCCAGAAAAAGTTGGGTACCAGGCAGTTAAATCTCTTGTAGAACTTGTTACCGTTGGGTTTACCTCTGCTACAGTAGATACGGGGGTGGGAATACTGGAGAAAAGCTCTCTATGAAGAAGAATATTCGTAATTCCTTCTGGATGCAGATGGTTGTCAGTATTTTTGGAGTCTTCGGTTTATTGGTTGTATCGACCGCGTATATTCTGTATTCCACCGTTCAGCTGCAAAAATATGCGGACCAAAGCTTTCAGAAGGAGCGGTATCTTAAAAATGTACAAGAGGCCTTTCTCGCATACCAAGAGCCGCTATTGGAATATCTTTCTACCCGCTCTTCCAATGCGCTGGCAAAATACCTCATAGAATCTCAAAATTTGCGCAAGGTTCTCCCGGAGCCGGCTGCCATAACCTATGATTTAAATTCAATCCGTGAACAGACCGTCTACAATCTTATTCGGCGATATTTAGACATGGCAGATGTGGCTGTGGAACAAAAACGGGGACGAAACATAGAAGGCTATATTGGTTTATATGCAGAAATGACCTCTCTGTTAGGCTATATAAACAAAGAAATTGAGCATGTAAGTACAGAACGGTTTAAAAGCCAAATAGACACCTATGGTCATTTTATCCGATATTCCCAGAATATCATCCTTTCAAACCTTTTGTTCATCATCTGTATATCCCTGTTTTCTGTTGTGCTATTAATGTATTCGGTGCAAAAAATGACTGGTCCAATGGTGCATCTTTCTGCCATGGCAACAGAAATCTCAGCGGGGAATTTTACTGTGGAAGATGTCTCCTTAAGTTCCATTTATGAAATTGATCATGTTATAGATGCCTTTAACAAAATGAAAAAGGAAATAAGCCACTACATAGAAGAAATACGGTTGCAGGAAACGATTAAGCAGGAATATATGCAGGAGCGGATGCGGAACCTTAAAATGGAAGACCTGCTCCGCCGAATGGAAACCTATACACTGCAGGCCCAAATGAACCCCCATTTCTTGTTCAATACGCTT
>JAIWNU010000011.1 GCA_020216655.1 Treponema sp.
AATACGGGTATGCAGCTTGCAATAGTGGAAGGGGCGGAAAAAACGGCGGAGTTTATGGAGTACCTTTCGCTCCTGTTTCGGCACAACATCAGGAACAAGGATATTATTGTTCCCCTTCGGCATGAAATAGAGGGAATCAGCTATTACTTTTACATTGTAAAACTGCGTTTTCCGAAAAATCTTAAGCTCATATTAGAATGTCCTGAGGATATTCAGGATCTATACAAGGTTCCTGTTTCGATTCTTCAGCCCCTGGTAGAAAATTGCATAGTGCACGCATTCAAAAATACAGAAAAAGAGGGAATCATAGAAGTTCGGGGAGAACTCAAAGATCGGTTTTTATACCTGACTGTACAAGATAATGGATGCGGTATATCAAAAGAAAAAATTGATCAGCTGCTTCACCCGCTTCCCATAGAGGAAACTTCGTCCAAAGTTATGGGGCTCGAGAATGTTATTCAGCGCCTGTTGTTTTTTTATCCCGATACACCAAATGTTATAACTATTCAGAGCAGTCCTGATATGGGAACGACCATACAGATTTGTATAGATACGGAGAAAAATCCATGTATCGCGTGCTGATTGTAGATGACGAAGAGCCCGTATTGGACAGCTTCTCGTTTATGCTTAAGGAATATGCTACCGATTTTGTTCTGGCAGGAAAGGCCAGAAACGGATATGAAGCGCTCAATACAATTCACGAGCTACATCCCGATGTGGTGTTTATGGATATCAATATTCCAGGGATGGATGGCCTTAAAGTGATAGATTCGGTCCATGAACAATATCCACAGATGGTTTTTGTGCTTTCTACTGCCTATGAACGGTTTGATCTTGCTCAGCGGGCAATACCTCTCGGTGTTCATGCCTATCTTGTAAAACCAATAAGCAAAAAAGTGTTCATCTCAACCTTGGAAGATATTAAAGCCAAGTTGATGAAGAACCGTCCCCTTGGCTTATTAGAAAAAAAAAATGCAATCCTGGCACAGTTTTTTAACGATGTAACACACAGAGGACTCTATAAGGATCAAATTGAACTGTATGCAGAGACGCTTGGAATAGGATCCCGTTATGGTTGTATCTGTATCGTTGAAATTGAAGAACATAATGAAAAAACATTGGTAGAAATTGCTTCGAGAATTTCATTGAAATACTTTTGTCTTTTTTCAGCACGGAATAACCGGGGCTTTTATTTTGTCGGTGGGCAACATGAAAGTAATGAATTGAAAACTCATCTTTCAGGAATCATGACACAATGCGTGTCTCCAGAAACAGAGACTGTTATCGGTGTGGGCGGAACAGAAACACTAGAAAACTTAGCAGCCTCATATACGAGCGCCTTACATGATTTGTTAAAGAACAAAACCGATGAACAAGTACTTTACCGGGAACGGGTGCGAATTGTACAAATTCGAAAAAAAATAGGATATGTGCCAAAGGACGAATTGACTAATCTTTTTATGTCCTATTTAGATGAATTGTTTGAGTATTATGAACTTCCTGTAGTAAAGTGCAAAATGGCTGTTTTATTTAACCTGTTGCTCGATGACCTGGTGAATTATTATAAGGACACCGAGCCGGTCCCCCATTGTGAACCTGTAGAACAGGAGCTTATGAATAATTCATCCGCTGAAGATATAAAACGCTGGGGATTGGACTATTTTGAAAATCTTCTCGATATGTTTTCTGAAAAACGGAACAGCGCAATGCCGCTTCCCTTGCTTAAAGCGATCAATTATATCAAAGACCATTATGCCGAACCGATACAGCTCAGCACGGTAGCGGATGCTGTTCTTGTTTCTCCAGCCTATCTGAGCAGGATCTTTACCGAGTACCTTTCTACTCCCTTTGTGGATTATGTAACGGATCTCCGTATTTCGGAAGCCCAGCGGCTTATAAAGACTACCAATATGAATATAAAAGAAATCGGAATTGCGGTTGGTTATGGGGATGCCAATTATTTTAGTAAATGTTTTAAAAAGTATACCGGATATACACCCACGGATTATCTGGAAACGGCCAGGAATACATAAAGGAGTGTATGGTCATGAAAAGTATTCGAAATGTGCTGTGTCTGCTTTTAATCCCTTTAGCGATTATTTCTTGTTCAAAAAGAAATATGATGAGCGACAGCAAAAAATTGACCATAGGTTTTTCTGTTGCCACCGACACGTTTATTTTGGAACGATGGAATAAGGATATCAGCATTTTCGCCAGTACCGCCAAAGAAATGGGGGCTGATGTGCTTGTGCAGCTCTCCGCCGGGGGGACCAAAGAACAGATTGATCAAATCAATTATTTGCTCAAACAGCGAATTGATGTGCTGGTGGTGATAGCCCATGACATGGAAATGATCGCCGGAGTGATTAAGCAGGCCCATGATGCGGGAATTCCAGTGGTTGCCTATGACAGGATGATTATGAATGTCCCTATCGACGCCTATATTTCCTTTGATAATGTAGAAGTAGGCCGTTTGTTTGGGAAAGCCTTGACCAGTGCGGTCCCGCGGGGGAAGTACCTTATCGTCAATGGTTCGGTACGGGATAACAACAGTTTTCTTGTTCACAATGGTCTCATGGAAGTATTACAGCCCTTTATTAGTAGCGGTTCTGTAAGCATTGTACAGGATATATGGCTTAATGAGTGGAGTTTTGATGAAGCCTTGGAAAAAATCGGCAAAGTATTTGATAAAACCACCAATATAGATGCCATCTCCTGCGGAAATGATCAGATTGCGAGTGCGGCAATTCAGGTCTTAGCGGAACGGCGACTGGCAGGAAAAGTAGCAATGGTTGGACAGGATGCGGATCTCATCTCCTGCCAACGGGTAGTGGAGGGGACCCAGCTTATGACGGTATACAAGCCGATTGCAAAGCTGGCAAGCCGGGCTGCGCACCTTGCCATTACACTTGCTGAGCGAAAGGCCTTTCCTTATGACCTATTGATGGATAATAAAAGCGGGACCATGATCTCAAGCTATATAGAAAAACCTATAGCTGTCTACAAAGAAAATATGGAAGAAACGGTTATACGGGATGGTTTTCATTCGCGGGAGGACATTTATCGGAATATTCATGTGGTAAAAAAATGATGTAAAAAAATTACTACAATATCCGAGTTTGTGCAGTTCGTATAAAATGATTACTGCTTTTTGTAAAAACATTACGATTTTCAGATCTTTGCAGCCAGGTCCATAATAAACCATATCATTACCATGGAGGTATGGGACTTATGAAGAAAATCGTATCGTTATTCCTGGTTCTCGGTCTTGCGGGCTCTATGGCCTTCGCATCAGGTTCTCAGCAGCAAGCGGCCGGTGGCGGAAAGGCTCCTCTAATTGGGCTTGCCATGCCGGAAACTCATGTTGAACGCTGGCAGAAAGACGGCGCAGCATTAAAGGCTGATGCAGAAGCAAAAGGGTATCGGGCAGAAGTAACCTATGCTGACGCGGACCAGAGCAAGCAGAATCAGCAGATTCAGGACATGCTCACCAAGGGAGCAAAACTTCTCGTAATCGGTTCGGTCAACGAAGGTGTTGTGTCGGCCGTTTCGGATGCAGCAAAAGAAAAGGTCATTGTTATCGCCTATGACCGGCTGATTACTGGAACAGCCGATTATGACTATTACATTACCTTTGATAACTTTAAGGTCGGCCAGTTCCAGGGCAAAGCATTGGAAACTGCTTTGAATCTTCCCGCCGCTACGAAAGACAAGCCCAAATTCATCACCCTTTTCGCCGGTTCTCCCACCGACAACAATGCAAAGGTGTTCTTTGACGGTGCCATGGATATTCTCAAGAAATATGTTGACAGCGGCGTTCTGAAAATCGTAGGTCCCGCTCCCTTAAGCTCCTCCGATACGGCTAACTTTACCCGTATTACTACGGAAAACTGGCGGGCCGATGTTGCTAAGGCACGTATGGAAAACCTTCTTAACAACGATGCTAAGAATGTGGTCCTGGACGGTATCCTTGCCCCCAATGACACCCTTGCCCGGGCAATTATCGAAGCCTGCTCTGCTGATGCAAAATATGCGGGCGGTAAACTCCCCGTTGTTACCGGTCAGGACGGTGAAGTAGCATCCATTAAGGCTATCAAAGACGGGAAACAGTACATGACCGTATTTAAGGATACCCGGAACCTGGCCAAGGCTGCTATTGAACTGGCTGATGCACTCCTGAAAGGCCAGACTCCCAATATCCCCGGTGCTCGGCTTGATACCACCTCCTATAATACGGGCAAAAAGGTTGTAAAGTCCTACTTGCTCGAACCGGTAGTAGTAACCAAGGATAATTACAAAAAGATCATGATTGATAGTGGCTACTACAAGGCCTCCGATATAGAATAGTTTTAGGAATCCTTGAATTCCGGATAAGATCTGCATCTATCCGGAATTCAAAGAACAGAGAGTCAGCTCTTTCAAAGCTCCCAGAGCTTTGAAAGAGCCTCAATTGTTTTAGGTATCTCTATAAGGCAGGCCGAGGAATGGGTGAGTATATACTAGAAATTGAAAATTTGACCAAGGATTTCCCTGGCGTTCGTGCTTTGGATCATGTAAGCCTTAGGGTAAAAAAGGGTGAAATCCATTCTCTCTGCGGCGAGAATGGTGCGGGAAAATCCACCCTGATGAGTGTAATCAGCGGCGTTTATCCCAAAGGCAGCTATGAGGGAAAGGTTTTTTTTAAGGGTAAAGAAACCCATTATCACAGCGTAAAAGACAGCGAAAAAGACGGGCTGGCGATAATCCATCAGGAGTTGGCCCTAAGTCCCTATCTTACTATTTATGAAAACATTTTTCTGGGCCATATGAAGACCACCTTGGGAATAATAGACTGGGACTATTATATTCGGGAATCTCAAAAATACCTTGAGCAGGTTGGGTTAAAGGAAAATCCAGCCACCGTAGTAAGTAAAATGGGAGTTGGAAAACAGCAGCTGGTAGAAATCGCCCGGGCGCTTTCCAAAAAAGTAGAGCTCCTGATTCTCGATGAGCCTACTTCTTCTTTAAATGATGACGAAAGTGAAAAATTGCTCAAGCTTATTCTGGAATTGAAGAAACAGGGTATCACCTGCATAATGATAAGCCATAAACTGAACGAAGTACTCGAAATTGCCGATACGGTTACGGTGCTCCGGGATGGTAAATCAATATCAACCTACGATGTAAAAAAGGATAATCTGACCGAATCGGTATTGATTCGAGATATGGTGGGTCGGGATTTAACAACCCGTTTCCCGGAACGTAAAAATAAGCCTGCCGAAGTTATAATGGAAGTTAAAAATTGGTCCGTGTATCACCCCGACTATCACACAATAAAGGTAGTGGATGACGCTTCCTTTTACGTTCGCAGAGGGGAGATTGTTGCATTCTGCGGACCTATGGGTGCGGGCAGAACAGAATTGATGATGAGCCTCTACGGCCGGTCGTATGGATCCCATGCGACGGGTGAACTGTATCTGAGAAGCATAAAGGTGGATACAAGCGATACCCGTAAAGCTATAGAAGCAGGGATCGGTTACGTTTCTGAGGACAGGAAAAACCTAGGTCTCATCCTGATTCAGGATGTAAAATCCAACATTTCAATCTCCAGTCTTGCAAAACTTTCCAAGGCGGGGGTGGTCAATTCATCGCTAGAAATCAGAGAAGCGGAACGCTTTAAAACAGAGCTCAGGATAAAAACCCCTTCGGTGAACCAGCTTACCCGCAATCTTTCAGGCGGAAACCAGCAGAAGGTTGCACTGAGCCGCTGTATGCTTTCAGACCCTGAAATATTTATTGTTGACGAGCCTACCCGGGGAATCGACGTGGGCGCGAAGTCTGAAATCTATCATATATTAAACGACATGGCTGCCGCAGGGAAAACCATCATTATGGTTACCTCTGAATTACCTGAGGCTATCGGTATGGCTGACCGTATTTATGTAATGAACGAGGGAAGAATTAAGGGCGAGTTGACCCGTGAAGAGGCAACCCAGGAAAAAATTATGCATATTGCATTGCTAAACTAGAAGGAGTAGGTATGAGCGATACGGCAATAAAATCATCATCCATTAGAAATCTCATCAAGGCAAACATACGCAATTATTCTATGGTTCTCATGCTTGCCCTTATTATGATCATTTTTGCCTTTTTAACCGATGGGGTAAACCTGAATTCCCGTAATTTTACCAATATTTTCATGCAAAACAGCTACATATTGCTGCTTGCGGTCGGTATGGTATTGGTCATTATAGTCGGGAATATTGATCTTTCTGTCGGATCCGTGGCTGCCTTCATTGGAGCTATCAGCGCCATGCTCTACAATTCCGGGGCAAATATGCTGGTAACAATAGTGGCGAGCATTATAATCGGTGTGCTGATCGGTGCATTTCAAGGCGTATGGATAGCCTATGCAAAGATTCCTGCCTTTATTGTAACCCTGGCTGCCCAGCTTTTGTTCCGGGGCCTTACCTATATTATTACCAATGTCAGCCCCATATCGCTTCGGGATGACAACTTTAAACAGATTGCCTCGGGGATGGCTAATATTGATGCCCTGACCATCAATGGGGTCTATTATACTGCCCTTGTGGCGGGCATTGCGGTATTTCTCATCTACGCTGTTTTTGAATTCCAGGGGCGGCAAAATAAATTAAAGTATGGTTTTAGGGTTTCACCCCTCAGTTTCTTCATTATTAAGCTGCTGGTGATAGGGCTATTAATTATGGGATTGGCCCAGCGGTTTTCGACCTACCGGGGTATTCCTATTGTGGTCATAGTGTTAGGGGTGACCATTATTCTCTTCAGTTTTATTACCAACAACACGGTTATCGGCCGCTATATTTATGCGGTAGGCGGCAATGCTCGATCGGCGAAACTTTCAGGTATTAATTCTGAGCTGGTGGTTTTTGTCGTACAGCTTATAATGGGCGGGCTGACGGGTCTTGCCGGAGTTGTGTTTACCGGTTATATGAACTCCGCCTTGCCCCAGGCAGGTAACAACTTTGAGCTTGATGCAATTGCGGCCTGTTTTATTGGTGGCGCTTCGGCAAGCGGAGGAATTGGGACGGTAATCGGCGCAATTGTCGGAGGTCTTGTTATGGCTGCGATAAACAATGGAATGTCACTGATGAACATTCAGGCCCAGTGGCAGTATGTGGTAAAGGCCCTGGTACTCCTCTTGGCAGTCTTCTACGATATTTATACCCGGCGTAAGACTGGTTTAGGTTGAGCCAATTTCAAAACTCTCTGAGTTTTGAAAGAGCCTTGGTTGATAAAAAAAGCGGCTGTGGAGGCCGCTTTTTTTATGTATACGCATTATTACTACTATGCAGCGTTGAGGGTCAGATTTTTTACCCAACGTTCCTTTTTAAGATACCACCGGGCTATGAGGTATTTTACTACGTCGGTTACTTTAACGATGGCAAACATGCTCACTGGTCCCATGCCGGTTCCCAGGGTAAGGATAAAGGCCCCTGGAACAAAGAGGAGGGTATTAACCGAAACATCTACATACATGCCGAGGGCTGTATCGCCTCCAGCTCTGGAAATAGCAAACTGAGCGTTCAGTACGGTCCAAATGGGCATATAGAATGCGATAACTAACACTAGTCCGCTTGTGATAAGCCGGGCGTTGGCGGTCAAGTTTCCGAATACGAGGGGTATAAGCAAAGTCGAGAGTACAGCCCCAAGACCGACGAAGATACCTGCAATGAAAGAGCCGAATTTTAGCCAGTTTGCCCTGTTTCTCGCTTCATCGAGCCGGCCTGAACCTAAAACACCGCCGACAACGACGGCTGTGGCAGCGTGGATGCCGCCAAAAACAAGGAAGAAGATATTGGCAATAGTCCAGCCCGCGGCCATTCCTGCAACCACTTCAGCACCGCCCCGGCTGTTATAGAGGGCGGTTACCACGGTCTCGGATACTACCCAGGTAGTTTCAGAAAGGAGCATCATGCCGGACTTACTCAGTATTTCGCCCATGAGACGCGGTTTAATATGATGAAGCTCTCGGAAAGGAACATAAAAATCGATATTCCTTAGCCTTATGTATATAAGAAATGCGCCAACCTCTATGAGCCGGGCAGCAATGGTTGCGATAGCAGCTCCGGTAATCTCCAGCCGGGGAGCACCGAAATTTCCGTAAATTAAAATATAATTGCCCGCAGTGTTTACCAGAGTAGAAACTACAGAAATGGCGAGGGGAATACGGGGAAGACCTATCTCTCGGAAAGCAGTCCCTATGGCGGTAGATATGGCAATAGGAAAGAGCGTAAAAGATATGAGGCGAAGGTAGCCCGCCCCATACGATACAATTTCTTGTTGAGCCGAATTCCCCATGGTCATGACCGCAATGAGCTGTTCCGGAATCGTCCAGAGAATAACAAAATAAACGGCCGAAACAAGAAGGGCCATAATCGTTTTAAACCGATAAGCCTGCTTCATGCCTTCTGCATCATTGGCTCCGCGGAACTGTGCAAGATAAATGCCTCCGGCTCCGCAAAGAGTCCAGAGGACCACGAGGTATACAAAGTTTATTTGGTTGGCCACGTTTACCGCTGCCATCTTGGCATCCCCAAGGCCGGCAACCATAAAGTTGTCGATCAGGGAGACAAGGCTCATGATAAGCTGTTGCATCATGACTGGCAGGGCAATATGCAAAGCTTCACGGTAAAAAGACCAGGGGCCGATATTTTTCATATACAGATATGACTAGCACTTTACAAGTGTTTAGTCAATCGAACAACCTATGCCTTTTTCTTCGTCGAAATACCAAAGGGGACATAGAGCGGACAAAACGCAATTACTCCTGTTAAAACGAATACAACAGCAAGAATACCGAGGATAATTGCAGCCACCCCGCTCAATTGGCCGGTAAGTATCAAAACTCCCACTACAAGGGCCAGGACAATGCGAATAAGCCTATCAATTAAACCCATATTAGTTTGCATAAACTCCTCCATATGCAAGATTATATATGAAATATAATATATAAAATGAAAAAGGCAAAATTTCCTTATATAAAATGCAGGTTTGACAGATATATAAATAAGTGGTTATAATAGCTCGATTAAACTATATTCCATTTTTAGACGAGGAGTAGACCGTGGCTTCGGTCCATAATTATAAACGAATCGAAAATTCCATTTTCAGAAAGGCCAAAAACCTGGTTCTTTCTGCAATAAAGAATTTTGGTTCATTACTTAGAAAAATAATCAGCATTGGGAATCGGCGTTATACCATCATGCTGGTTCCCCATTCCGAAAAGCAAGTTTTTAATATTCATGTCACTGTTTTTTCTTTGGCCCTGGTATCTCTTATTTTAGCAGGTATTATCGGTGCCTTTTTCTGGTATGGGGCGGTGTATACCGATACCAAGGGTGCGCTTACCATGAAGGATGGTAAACTAAAGGAAGCTCAGGCAAACTTGGACCAGCTTCGGGATGAGACAGCCCAATTGTTAAAATCTGCCAAGAGTTTTGAAGCAGCCCTTTCTAACACACTTTCAACTTTGGGGCTCAATACTTCGGCTGCTAGTGCAGGGCAAAATCAAAGTTTGGGTGATCTATCCTCATTTTTCGAAGTCAAAGAGACTGCCCAGGGAACTTTAAAAGAGGTAAGCGAAATCCGCCGGCTTGCAGGATACCTTTCTTCCGCAGCCGAACCTGTAAAAGAATTGGGTGACCTTCTCAATTCGCAAAGTTCATTGCTGACCGATATTCCGAGCCTCTGGCCTGTTAAAGGCGGTATTGGGCACATTTCCATGTATTTCGGCCAAAATGAGAACCCCTTTACCGGCCAATGGTATATCCATAAGGGAGTTGATATTTCTACCTATCGTCAGGGGGATCCTGTTGTAGCTTCTGCGGACGGACAGGTAGTAACGGTAGACTATGACATTGGCGGTTTTGGAAACTATATTATCATCAAACATAAACATGGATTTTATACCCGTTATGCTCACCTCCAGTCGTTCCGGGTTCAGAAAGGCCAGAAGGTCCAGCAAGGACAAATTATTGGA
>JAIWNU010000012.1 GCA_020216655.1 Treponema sp.
TATATAGGCAACACCGGTCTTTCCACTGGTCCGCATCTTCACTATGAAGTTCATATTGGGTCAGACGTGGTTGATCCTCTTAAATATCTGAATATCCGTGCAAGTCTGGCTGGATATAAAAAATAACGGGAATTCCTATGCCGGAAAAAATTTTAGAAAATCTCTCAATTAACACAATTATTGGTGCGGGAACCCGTATTGATGGCGATGTTGTCTCCCCAGGTTTTACCCGAATCGATGGAGCCTTGAAGGGCGATCTTACAGTTCAGGGCAGGGTAGTGATTGGTGAAAATGCACGGCTTCGCAGCAATGTTTCCGGCACTGCGGTTACCGTGGGCGGAGTTGTATTAGGTGATATTTTAGCTCATGACAGGGTCATTGTCTTATCCAGTGCGGTAGTTCTTGGAACCATTATTACCTGTCGAATCCAGATAGACGAGGGCTCTATAATCCACGGAAGAGTGATAACCTGTGCTACCCGGGAAGAATGGGAACGCAGGTGTGCAGAGCAAAGGGATGCGCGAAGCATCAATGCTCCGATTTTCAGAAGGATGTAAACACCACTTTATGGCCAAGGTTGATTTCCCTGAAAGCCAAACACCGTTTTTTAATCCTGCAGTGTATTCCTCTGCTCAAAGTGAATTGAAAAAGCAAAAGAAAACTGTATCCGGAAAAACTACTCATGTTACACCATTTACGAAGCTGCTTGAAAGTTCTGAGGAAGAGACGCCTGTTACATCAGTGCCGATTCCGGAAGGATTATCTTCATCTGAGGCGTTACAGTTTCTTTTGGACCAGGTTCATATAGCCGGAGAGGCGCTCAAAGAAAAACCCTTTCAGGAACAAATTGTTCATTATAAAGAAGCGGTGCGCAATTTTATTAAATATGTGGTAGACAACAGCTATACGGTCGAAGAAAAAACAAGCGGGACTAATATTCTTAAAAGAAAAAAATTTACTATAATTCAGGTGATAGATAAAAAGCTGGACCAGCTGGCAGCGGGAATTTTAGCCGGTCAGGCAAATCAGATTCAAATTTTGGCAAAATTGGATGAGATTAAGGGTTTATTGATCAATCTTTTACAATGAGGACATAGGTATGGATAACGATATACAGCATAATGAAGTTCATAGTGATGAATTTCATCATCTAGAAGATACGGCTTTTGGGGAATTTTCGGAAACTACCGGCATCGCTGTCCCGTTAGGAGAAGGCACTGAGCCGCTGGATGCTAATTTACCGGTGTATCGGCTTCGTTTGCCCTATTCCCATGAAACTTTTCAGGCCGTCTTTACAACCGATCTGCTTAACATCGGTACCATGGTGATTGTTCCGACCAGGTATGGAAAAGATATTGCCCAGATCATCGGCTATATAGAAAACAAAGGCAATGTTACCAGCTGTGAAGTCGTCAGGATTGATAGAATTGCTACTTCTGGAGACTTGGAAAAGACCAGGCAAAATGCAGAAAAAGAAAAGGAAGCCTTTGCAATATGCCGGGAAAAAATAAGCCTCCATCGTCTGGATATGAAGCTGGTTTCCGTTCATTATTTGCTGGAAGAATCGAAAATCTTGTTTTTCTTTACCGCAGAAAGCAGAGTAGATTTTAGAGAACTGGTAAAGGACCTGGTGGGGATATTTAAAACCAGGATTGAGCTTCGCCAAATAGGGGTGCGGGACGAGTCGCGTATTGTAGGCGGTTTAGGTGTATGCGGACGGGGCTATTGCTGTCATACGGTTTCGGACAAACTAAAGCCCGTATCGATAAAGATGGCAAAGGATCAAAATCTGTCTCTTAATTCGATGAAAATTTCCGGCCCCTGCGGGCGCCTCCTGTGCTGTCTTGCCTATGAGTATTCTTTTTACAACGAAGCCCGCCGGCAGCTGCCCCAGGAGGGCTGCAAGCTTACCTGGCAGGAGGAAAATTGGAAAGTTGCCGAAGTAGACCCTGTGGGGGGTAAAATAAAAATTGTCTGTGAGGACGGCCGGCAGATTTACATGCCAGTCAGCCGTTTCGAGAAACAGGACGGCCGCTGGCAGCTGGTAGATAATTAAACTGAAGCTATTCCCACAAGAGCGATCGAGGTTCCATCGAACCGGGTGCCGGAAAAATCTTTGTAATACTCAATAGTGCCGAAACCAGAATCCTGCAATAATGTGGTAAGTTCTGCAGCCCGAATTGGGTAGAGCCGTGTTTCATCCTTAAAGACCAGCTGATCCGTAGAAGAGTAGAGGGATGCGGTGAATCGCAGGGCCTGTTCACCGGGAATAGGGTCATAGCGGCGTACAAAACGGCAACGGCTGGTAATTACATCGGGGAGCCCCTGGATTTTCTTGTCCAACACAAGCTCGTAATTGATGACTTGAAAAATAAAAGGAGCTCCTCCTTTGAGCAGCTTCCGGATTTTACTTAAAAAAGTACCAATTTTTTGAGCATCCCGTAGATGGGCTAAGGTATTTCCAAGACAGAGGATCCCGTCGAAGCTATTTTGCGGAAAAAAATCTGCCGCTTCAAGCATATCCATATGTAAAAACCGGCCATTTGTTTTTGGTTCCGGATTTCGCCGATTAGCGCTTTGTATCATTGCTGCATTAAGATCTATGCCGGTTACTGTGTACCCTCTTTTAATAAGGGCTACTGCGGTGCTGCCGGTTGCACAGCCGACATCCAGTATTTTAGGGCTTGCTCCGGGCTGACGCGGAACCTGAGTCTCAATAAAGGTTATTCGGTCCTCTTCAAGGGGAAAAATATCATCATAATATTCAAGAAGGTCTTCGTAAAACTGGCTCACCGTATCACACTCCTTCTACTACTATTGTACCCCAGGGAGCAATAGTTTTCCCCTGGAATCGTTTTTTATATGGCGTATGGTTCATAACAACCGTAATGGATTTACCATCCCCGGTAGTTCTGCGGACCGTTTCTATTCCAAGGCCATAAAAAACAGGATTAAGTCCCGCTTCTTTTAGAACAGATTTATATATGAAAAAGGTGGTTTTTGCATCCGGTGAAGTTCCAAAATACCAAACGGTTCCCTTCCCAAACCTGTTGCGGCTGATTGCAGGGCGCCCTGAATAGTGTTTTCTTTTGTCGTGATAGCTCGCCATGCACTGGGCGCTTTCAAGCTCTAGTATGTCAGTCCATACTTCGCCCTTGCATGAAACCAGAGAAGAAGCAAACTGGTTAAAGAGGCTGTTATTAAGAGAGAGTTTAACCGAACCCTTTCCAAGGGCTTCAAAGCTGCGGATACGAATGCCTGCCATTTCGCGGAACTGGCCGGGAAGGACAAGGTCGGTATTCCAGTTGTCTAAGGTTCGGGTACCGGAACGCCAGCCTAGTACCAGGGTTCCCCCTTGTTGTACCCAATCCAAAAGCCGGCTAACAAAGTCAGGGTCCGTAAGTTCATAAAGCGGAAGAGAGATAAGCTTGTATGCCTGTAAATCTACCGATCTCGTGCTTTTAATATCCGCGTTTACATTGAATAAAACGAAGGGGGCAAACCATCGTGCCATTTCTGCATCGTAACCAACCTGCATATAGGGCACGGGTCGATTATCCATACCGAGCGAAAGGGGCTGTTCCCGAACAAGACGGGATGTGTCCCTGTCATAAACAAGACATGCCTGGGCTGGAACCGGCTCGGATGCAAAGGTTTCGAAGAGACTCTTATTTTTCTGCATATTATGGACAATTTGCCGTTCCCGTTCTGTTTCGGTATTGTCCGTATCTCGTATGCCGTAACAGAGCTGTTCCTGAGCAAAGGGGGCGGTGCGCCAGCGGAAATAAAAAATAGCATTGGCTCCCCGTGCTACGGCTTGGTTTGTCCAGAGCGCTACCTGTTCTGGAGGCGGCAGATGCCCCAGTTGGGTGTGGCCCTGAATGCCGGAAAATTGTTCCATGACTTTGAAATTACCTGTAGGATGGAGTCCCCTTACATAGGAAAGCACATAGGAGGTAAAGAAATAGGGAAGCGGTTCGTCCTGGTTTCCCCAGACGGGATAATTGTCCCAGCCAGCGGCATCCATGGGGCGGACCATGTCTTCCATATCGATACATTGGGAGAGGGGGGCTGGATACAGATTAGTGGTGATCCATTGTTCAGGAAGTGCTTTTTGCCGAATTATCCGTACCTGATTAGCGGCCCAGGCAACTGCCGAATCAGAAGAAAAACGGTCATAATCGAGTAAAAGGGCGGGATTGTGGTTCGTGGCGACCTGCTGGCGGGGGACCGGTATCTGTTCAAAGGAATGGTAGGTACTGCCCCAGAAAACAGTCCCCCAACGCCGATTAAGTTCATCAATTGATGAATATCGTTGGGAAAGCCAGCGATGCCAGGCCGTCCGGCAATGATCGCATACACAGTGGTCTGAGCCTTCGTGTCCGATTTCATTATCAATTTGCCAGCCAATAACGGTTTTTCTAGTTCCATAGTGATCCGCAAGGGCCTGTACGATTTCTATAGCCGCTTTCTGGTAAGAAGGCGCATTAAAGCATCCCATGCGCCGGCATCCAAAGTCGCGTTTATATCCTAAGGGATGTACTGCCAGAACTGTGGGATCCTGGTCTACGAGCCATGCGGGCATGATCGCAGTGGGAGTGCCTATTACTGCGTCGAGGGAGTAGCGGTCAAGCAAATTAAAAACTTCATCAAAAAGGCTAAAGTCATATACCCCTGGCTTAGGCTCAAGGAGGGGCCATGCAAATTCTATAATGCGAACGGCCTGAAACCCCTGGTCTTTCATCCGTTTGATGTCCGATTCCCACAATGACCGGTCCCATTGTTCAGGGTACCAGTCTACGCCCCACAAGAAGTTCTGCGCCATGGGTTGCTCCTCTTTCTGTCTGAATCTAGCTTGTCGCATTGAGCTTATCGCAGTATTATACCACAAGTTTAAGGGGAGGAAGACCATGGCCCATTGTATTGTTGCGGAAGCCGAAGCTATCCTTGATAAGGAGTATCCTGTTTTAGACAAGGGTTTTGTCCGGCTTGTAGATTACCTGGGAAGCGATGAACGGGTTGTGCAGGCTGCCAGGGTTTCCTACGGCTCTGGAACCAAGAGCTATCGCGAAGATGCGGCTTTGATAGATTATTTGCTCCGAAATGAACACACATCCCCCTTTGAGCAGGTCGTTTTGACCTTTCATGTGAAGCTCCCTATTTTTGTTGCCCGGCAAATGATTCGCCACAGGACAGCGCGGCTCAATGAAATATCTGGCCGTTATTCGGTTATGAAGGATGATTTTTATGTTCCCGCACCGGAGGATGTGGCATTGCAAAGCAGCGATAATAAACAGGGGCGCTCGAATGAACCTCTGGCACCGGAAGCAGCGGAGGCGGTGAGGGATCTTTTGAGATTAGGTCAAAAAGAATCCTATGATGATTACCTCAGGCTGGTGAATCAGGGTATTGCCCGGGAACTGGCCAGGATTAACTTGCCCCTTTCTTTGTATACCGAGTGGTACTGGCAGATAGATCTGCATAATCTGTTTCATTTCTTAAAGCTAAGGCTCGATGCCCATGCTCAGAAGGAAATCCGCGAATATGCACAGGTTATGTTTGAGATAACAAAAAAGGTCGCGCCCCGCTGCTGCGAGTCCTTTGAGCGGCATATTTTAGGAGGCCTGCGTTTTTCCAAGGAAGAACTGGCTGAGCTGAAGCGCCGTTTGGGTATGGCGGTAGATGCAGAAAGTTTAAGCGGCAAAGCCCTGGAACGATTCGAAGAAAAACTCCGATCGGGCCGCCAGCTTTAACACAGCTTTAATATAGCTTTAGCAGTATAAGTGTGCGGTCTAATTAAAGCAGTTCAGGCCGGTAAACGAGCTTTTCAATTTCATCAATATTATTTTTTAGGATTTCCAATAATTGGGGGTTGAACTGGCCTGAAAGGTTACGTTCATCACCATGAAAAATAATAGAGAGGGCTTTCTCTCGGTCATAGGCTTCCTTATAAATCCGGCTGGATCGCAGGGCATCATATACGTCCGCCAGGGCTGTAATCTGGGCTTCTATGGGAATTTGATGTTCCCGCAGTCCGAAGGGATAGCCTTTGCCGTCCCACCGTTCATGGTGATACATGGCAATGTTACGGGCCACTTCGAAAAAGGGCCCTTCCAAAAGCTGGGATGAATAGACCGTGTGCTTTTTGATGAGGTCGAATTCTTCTTTGCTCAGTTTACCTGTTTTTTTAAGGAGCACGGGGTCGATAAATATTTTACCCACGTCGTGAAGTCCCGCAAAGGATATGATTTCTTCCACTTTTTTGCGCGGCAAGTTCATTTTTCGGGCTAAATATCCGGAAAGAATTGAAACCCGTGTGTTATGCTGGCCTGTTTCTGGATCGTACTGTTCCACCACCTTTGCCAGTTTAGAGGAGAAATTATAATAGGCCCGTTTCATGATTTCCGTATGGATGCGGATCCTGACAAAGCCCCGGGCCAGTTCTGCAAAAGAAAGACACATTCTCCGCGCGAGGGGGGTGAAATTGGTCGGTTTTCCTTCAGCGATATCGAGCATAAAAAGAATGGTAATTTTTTCATCCACTGGAATCGTAAACAAGATGGTAGATTTAACCGGCTGAAATGATTTTTTAATCACCTTATACACTTCTGACGGCATCTTGGCTTGCCACAGGGTATGAATATTGGGCAATTCAATGATGTGCTTTTCTTCTTCCAGAAGGAACCACTGTTTTTTCATTTTTTTAGACAAAATTGCCTGGATATGGTGCCCGAAGGATGAAATAAAGGTGAGGTTCTCACCCTTAATAAACGCGATACTTCCATAATCAGCCTGATCTACCAGACGAAGCAGAACTAAAAGGAGCCGGTTAAAAAAGACCGGAAGCCTTACCGTGCTGTCTCCGAATTGCTGTGAAATCGAAAGGAGCTGCCGGATTTTTTCCTGCAGGGCAGATATCTCTTCATAGCTGTATATGAGGGATTCATTAATGTTTTGCAATGCAATTTTTTGCTGTGTAAGGCTCTGGTATTTTCCTGCCAGTTTAACAAAGGCCTCGAATGTCCTTTTGCTTGATGCAGAAAAATGCTGGGTTTTATTGGGGGCGATATCTATAGAAAGAATAATTTGTTCACCCTGATCGATAAGATAGGTGCCGGTGAGGGTTTTTTGTACCGTTCCAAAAATAGCGGATGCGATTTTTACAATTTCTTCCGGTGTCGCCTCATTCATGCAGTCTAGTATAGATGTAATCTCTGTCACCGATGATTGCTGGGAGTTGAACCAGTTGCTGTTAAGTTTGAGATTCAGCAATTGATCTAAACTGTATCCAATAGATGCGACAAAGTACCAGCGCTCAGGGTTTTTTATACTTACCGTTCCATGGGTAGCTTCTGGAATAAGTGACAGAGCTACTTCCAATAGACGGTGATAGTACAGTTCTGGGTCCCAATCATACCAATCCAGCTCCAATAACAAATCGAGGATTGCCTGGGTAGAATTGGCAGATTCGTGTACAACTTCCATAAATTGACCTACAATACTTTTAGTATATGCTATATTTGAGATTTTTTGGAGAAATTTTAGTTTTAGATCTCGCGTTTATGCTAAAACCAGAGTAAAATGTCTGTGATCATAAAGGATGAAACACTTTGTTACTTCAACAGATCTTCGAACGATTCCAAAAAATCGATTAACAATATCACATAAAGGTAAAAATATCCATGGGTGCTTTTCCCTTGACGGTTGCTTGTGTGAAACTTATGCTTAGAAAAGGAGCATTTCGATGAAAAAGTTGTCAGTAAAACTCATTTTATTTGTTGGTACCAGTGTGGTGCTTATTGCCCTTTCTATTGGTGCGACCGCTTCCTTTTTTTTGTTTCGGCTAGCCACGAAAAATGCTCAGCAGCTCGAGACCATGTTAATGGGTAAATATGATGAGGAAATTCGCTGGCAGACCGAACAGGCCAATTCCATGTTGAATGCCCTGGGCAAACTGAGGGATGAGGGTAAAATAGACCAATCAACGGCGTTTTCCTTGGCCCAATCCCTTATGAACAGTCTCCGCTACGGAAAAGATGGTTATTTTTGGGCTGATACGGTCGATGGTGTCTGTGTTGGCAACGGCAGTAAACCTGAAAATATTGGACGCAATCGTCTCAACGATGTAGATGCCAAGGGTTTTAAGCTTATCGAGGCAATTATCAATGCTGGTAAAAACGGCGGGGGCTATACCGATTACTGGTATCCCAAACTCGGTTCAGATACGCCTGAGCCAAAACGGGGGTATAGCCTCCTCAATCCTGCCTTTAAGTGGGTTCTTGGTACGGGCAACTATTATGATGATATCCAAAAAGCAGTGGCTGCGCAAAAAGCCCTTACTTTTAAGGAGGTTCAGAGCATCAGCCTGATGATTGTCATTATCATGCTGATTGTTACGGGACTTATTTTGTTAGCCGCCGCCGCCGCAAGCCGGCTTATCACCAAACCGATTGTGCTGGTAAGCAATTCCTTAAAGGATATTTCCTGCGGCTCAGGAGATTTGACCCAAAAGCTTCCTGTCATTGGCAAAGATGAAATAAGCCAGCTTTCGTATTATTTTAACGAATTTGTCGCAAGTCTTAATAAAACAATGCTCCAGGCCAAAGAAAGTGCCAGCACGGTGTTGCAGCTTGGCGAAAAGCTCAAGTCAAATGCTGATGCTATGAATAGGTCCACCAGGGATATTCGAGAAAGTCTGGATGATATGCATAAGAAAATCGAAGGCCAGACAGACAGCATTAGCGGCACTTCCTCTGCGGTAGAGCAGATTGTGCGGAATATTGAATCACTGGCCTTGCTGGTAGAAACCCAGGCTGCAAATGTAACCGAATCGTCCGCGTCTATCGAAGAAATGGTTGGGAATATACGTTCGGTGAGCACGAACCTTTCTAAGGCCTCAGATCAATTCCGGGAGCTTGTGGAAGCCGCCCGTATAGGGCGCGAAAAACTGGATAGTGTTTCCCAAAGTGCCCAGTCAGCTCAAACCCATTCGGACCACCTGGTGGAAGCAAACAGCATTATCCAATCTATCGCAAGCCAGACGAACCTGTTAGCCATGAATGCTGCCATAGAAGCAGCCCATGCGGGGGATGCGGGCCGGGGCTTTACCGTTGTTGCAGAAGAAATACGGAAGCTGGCAGAAAATGCTGCCCAGCAATCTAAGGATATTGCGGGTAATCTAAAGGAAATTAAGCAGACCATCGACCTCGTTGTACAAACTTCTTCTGATGCGGGAGAGGCTTTTGGTAATATTGAACAGCTCGTGCATCGGGTGGAGAATCTGGTTCAGGAAATCCAGCAAGCCATGCAGGAACAGAATACGGGTAACCAGCAGGTTCTGGAGTCTCTTAAAAACATGCAAAATATCACCATGGAAGTAAAAGATGGTTCCCGGGAAATGAAAGAAGGCTCGAGCCAGATCTTATATGAAATGAAGAACCTTAAGGACTCTAGTCACATGCTGATAGATCAGCTGGATGTGATTTCTAAAAACACCCAAACCATTGTTGCGATTACGCAAGAAACAGAGGCCATTTCTGAACAGAATATAGCCGCAAGTCAGACATTGAATGGAATTGTAGGTCAATTCAAGTGTGAGGGGTGAGGTTTTTTAAAGCTCTCTCTTCTTGATTATTTTTTGTTCTTTTAGTATTTGTCTTAGCGACAATTTTTAACTCATCAATGTATCTTCATGGTTATGTCAGGTCTTCGCCATCCCAACCATGGGAAGGGGGACCTGTGACCATTGCTTTTTTTATTTTACTGGTTTTTATCGCTGCTAATCTTATTGTGGGCACCCTGGTGCCCATGCGGGATATTAAAAACAAAGAACAATTTACCCTTGCCGGGCGATCCTTAGGTGGTTTGCTGCTCTTTGCCACTATGGCGGCTACTAATTTTTCTGCCTTTACCGTCTTTGGTTTGTCCGGGGCGGGTTACCGGATCGGCTGGGCTTATTATCCTGCTATGGCTTTTGGGACCGGTTTTATGGCCCTCTCTT
>JAIWNU010000013.1 GCA_020216655.1 Treponema sp.
TTATTGTATTCGGTATTCCCATGTACCGTTTTGCAAAAAAACATGGATGGATATCTCCCGCCCAATTTATAGAAGCCCGATATAAAAGCAAAACGCTTTCAAATATATACGCAGTTGTTATCCTCCTCATCACTATTCCCTATGTGGCTATCCAGGCCCGTTCGGGAGGTATGCTGATTCAGTCTGTATCGGGTCTTCCTTATGAAGCTAGTGTGGCTCTGATAGTGTTGGTTGTTACCCTTTATGTATTAAGAGGTGGTATGAAATCGGTTGTATATACCGATGTGCTGCAATTGTTAGTGTTTTTAAGTTTGTCCGCCGTTGGTTTTTTTATTATCTATATGGCCAGCAGAAAAGCTGGTCTGCAGACCGCATTGCAAGCACTGCAAAATCGCAGCGGCAACAATAATTCTTTTCCCTTTACTTCGTATGTATCTATGATATTGCTTTGGTTTCTTGCGGATCCAATGTTTCCGCAATTGTTTCAACGCTTTTTTTCTGCCAGAGACGAAAGGGCTTTGATAAAAACAGCAGCCCTGTATCCGCTTGTGACGGGTGTATTGTTTTTTATGACCATTGGTGTTGGTGTGTTTGGTTCGCTCCTTGTGCCCAATCTTTCGTCTGCCGAAAGTGACCAAATATTTATGAAAGCCGCTGCAGCTGTAGGAGGAAAATGGCTCCCCCCGCTTCTTTCGATTGCAGGACTGGCAGCTCTCTTGTCTACCATGGACAGCCAGCTCCTTTCGGTCTCGACTATTTGTGTAGAAGCCTTTGTACCTGGAGATTTAAAAAATCTACGCAGCGAAAGGTTTGTTGTTTTTGCAATTGCACTCTTGGGATATCTAGGCGCTTTATTTCCCGTTAAAACTATACTTGATTTTCTTTCATCCACCGCTTTTCCTGCCTATGCAGCGGTAGCTCCGATTTTCTTTATAGGATTATTTAGCCCTCGTATTGGTAAACGCAGTGCCTTTTTTGCGCTTATTACAGGTCTTGGTTTAGTTGTCATGCAGTTTTTGGGCTGGAAACCCGGTGCAGTACCGACCGTGGTATTCAATTTAGCAGTACAATTAGGATTACTATGGGGAGGGGCGCTTCTGTGGGATCGCCATCGATTAGCCGCTTCTTTTGTGGTTCCTTTTACTTCTCTTATGTCTTCTCGGCAAGTGCTTGTGTTTCTTGGAATATTGATACTTTCTTTTGATATATGGAATTACGGACGAAACCCCGTTCTCCTTTTGGGAATTCCTGGCTTTGTGTGGTACTCGCTTTTTTTATGTGTGCTTTTGTCAATAGCTATCATAGTTCAATTCAAAAAAATAAAAGGTTAACTATTTTGAAAGTCGCGATTTGGCGACGGTTGCATGCGTTCACTATTTAATAGCGTGCGGTTGTGTTGTGGCATTGCAACCGGAAGTTAGTGCAGTGCAAAATTTTAGGTTCCAGGGTAGCTCTTTTAAAACGTGGAGGGACAACTCTCTGAGTTTTAAAAGAGCCTTCTTTTGTAAAAAAAAGGCCCCAAAAAAATCTTTCTTTTTTTCTTGACAAGTGGTTTTTTCAGTGTTAGGATTGGTTTGTACAGCGAGCGAACAAACATGAGTCATTAAAGAGCACGGTTGTCGGACCGTGCTCAAGCAAAAGTGACCTGCCGTATGGCAGGCCCGAATTCACCATCTTCCAGTATAGGGGAGGAAAAGAGAGATGTCTATGTACAAGAAAGCAGGCGCATTGGTCTGTATGGCACTCTTGGGAGCCGCACTGGTTTTTGCTGGCGGTTCACAGCAGAGCGGAGGTCAGAGTGGTTCAGATGTGGTAACCCTCAAGGTATTGAACTACCTCGATGCATCCCAGGCAAACTCAGAACGGGAAATCAAGGAAATTTGGGGCGAATTTGCAAAACGGTATCCTAATATCAAAATTGAACGGGAAGATTTGTTCAATGAGCCCTTCCACCAGAAAACGTCGGCTTATATTGCTTCGGGGCAGCTCCCTGATGTGATGTATATGTGGCCCAGCGGCCGGTCATCGGAACTGCATGCCAAAAAACTGGTAAAGGATCTAACTCCCTTCCTGAAGGCTGACGGCCTCTTGGATAAGTACATTCCTGCCGCAGTTGCACCCCAGTTTGGCGGTTTCCTCGGCGAACTTCCCAATGGTGTCACCTTTACCCATGTTCTCTATGTAAACACCAAGCTGCTTAAGGATAATGGACTTGCCATGCCCAAAACCTATGAAGAACTGAAGGCCATGGTGCCGGTTCTTAAATCCAAGGGTCTTGATACGGTTCTTATCGCCGCCCAGGATGACTGGGTAATGCAGAGCTGCCTGTTCTCCATGGTCGTTGGCCGTATTGCTGGGGATGACTTTATCGACAATGTTTTGGCCGGTAAAGCAAAGTTCACCGACAAGCCCTTTGTAGATTCCCTTGCCATCATCCAGGATATGTTTAAGAGCGGCGTTATTTCCCAGAAAGCCCTCCAGACCCCCTACGGTGAAGTTCCCGCCCTCTTTGCTGCCGGTAAGGCTCCCTTCCTTATTGACGGCGACTGGCGTTCCGGTGCTTTCCAGACTGATACTTCGACTGGTGTAGCCCTGATTTCTGTAAAGGATCAGCCGAATATCGCTATGACCGTGTTCCCCGCCCTTCCCGGTGAAAAGAACAAGAATACCAGTTCTTCCGTAGTCGGTACTGGTTTTGGTATGAGTGCCAGCATCCCCGCGGGATCTGCAAAAGAAAAGGCAGCCTGGGAATTGATTAAGTTCCTCCAGTCCGAATATGTCCAGAAAATCAGGCTGGAAACCGGGGCTTCCTTCCCGTCCCTCAAGGGTGTAACCGTTCCTAATCTGGAACCCATCAGCCAGACCCGGGCAAAGTTCTATGAAAACTATAAGGGAACCTATGTTCTTGACGGTGTTCTGGATGCGAAGGTGTATGCCCCGATTAACATCGGTCTGCAGGAAATCGGTCTCGGAACCGCAACACCTGCCCAGGTGGCAGAAAAGACCCAAAAAGCCTTTGAAGCCTGGAAGTCAGGAAAATAGGCAAGACTTAAGATTTATCCAAAGCTCCTCGAACTTTGGATAAGAAGGCATTATAAAAAAGGCAAATGAACAGGTTGATGAACGGATAAAAAAGTTTATCAACCTGCTGGGGCGCTTCGCAAGTGTTACGGAGCGCCCATTTTTTCCTTACGGAGTGCTATGGTGAGTGCATTGACGTCGAAACGGGAACAAACAAGAGCCTATTGGATTCTGGTACTTCCCGCGGTTTTAATTTATTTTGCGGTTCTGGCTTTTCCGACGATATTTTCCATTTTTCTTTCCCTGACTAATTTTAACGGCGGGAAGGTGTTCGGTGCGCAGATGGATTTTGTTGGCTTAAAACACTATGTGCGTATGTTCCAGGATCAATACTTTTGGATTTCCCTGAAAAATAATTTCCTCATAATCCTTATTTCGGTGTTCGGACAAATTCCGATTGGTTTTGCCCTTGCCTATATTCTGTTCCGCCGAATTGTTCGGTATGAAGGCTTTTTCCAGACCATGACATATTTACCCAATACGATTTCTACCGTTGTAATAGGTGTCATGTTCCAGTCCTTTTTTTCGCCCTATGGAGCTTTTACCCAGCTTGGTAAAATGATAGATCCAACCTTTGAAAACACCCTGATGCTCAATCCTAATCTTGCGATGATTCCGGTATTGCTGGTTATCCTCTGGATGTATACCGGTTACTATATGATCATCTTTTTGGCAAATATGCAGAAAATCGATCAGTCAGTAATAGAAGCCTGCCGGATTGATGGTGCCAGTGAATTCCAGACCTTACGATATCTGATACTGCCAGCCCTTTCCGGAGTTATCGTAACTACCGCGATACTGGCTATTTCGGGTTCACTGAAAAGCTTTGATCTTATCTTTGCCATGACTGCGGGAAATCCGGCACGGAGGACCAGCGTGCTATCCTTGTATATGTTTGATAACGCCTTCCGGGGCTCCCCCGATTATCCTCTGGCTAACGCGATCTCCACTTTTATGGTTGCTTTGAGTTTCCTTTTGATTATTGTGGTCCGGGCTGTAGAAAAACGGTTCGGAGGGAGAGAATAACATGGGACGCGAAATTCGGCAAAAAAAAGGCGCAGCCTTTGTATATCGATTTATTATGTATCTGGTGTTCGCAATTATAACGTTTTTAACTATATATCCTTTGCTTTGGCTCGTGTTGTCATCTTTAAAAACAACGCAGGCCTTCCAAATGGATAGGCTCGGGTTCCCAAACCCAATTTTCCTAAAAAATTATCCTATGGCATGGAAAATCGGCCATTTTGATGTACTCTTTTCCAACTCGGTGTTTTATACCTTGACAACGACGGTGGCTGTCCTGGTCCTTTCTTTTGCTGCTTCTTTTGCCTTTGCGAAAATTCCTTCGCGCCTTACCGGTTTTTTCCATGGAAGTTTTGTAATAGGGATCTTACTGACCCTGCAATCTATCATGGTACCCCTTTTCCTTATGACCAATGCGGTGGGCTTGTACAATACGCGGCTTGGGATACTTATTCCCTACATTGGCATAGGGCTTCCCATGGGCATATATCTTGGAACCGAATATATAAAGTCCATACCGGATGCGCTTATTGAATCGGCACGGATTGAAGGGGCAGGGTACCTGAGAATCTTTTTTTCTATCATAGCACCTATGACTAAACCGGTAGCTATAACATTGGCGATCATTTCATTTACCGGTATATGGAATGAGTTTATGTTGATTAATATCCTTGCTTCCAAGGAAGCCATAAAGAGTCTCCCTGTGGGGATCCTAAAGTTTTCTGGGGCCCTTGCAACGGATTATGGCAAGCAGTTTGCGGCCTTAAGCATTGGTATGGCTCCCATGCTTGTTTTTTATGCCCTGTTTCATAAGCAGATAACACAGGGGGTTTCCGCCGGCGCAGTTAAGGGCTGAGTAATAGGAACCGCGTGCAACCGCAAATAAGCGAAAAGCCAATTTCAAAAGTGGCCAACTTTTGAAGTTGGCTTAATTGTTCTGGTTTTCGCCGACAAGACAGCGCATCATAGCCACTAGATTGCTGTCGAGGCGGCCGCGGCGGACCTCGTCTTCCAGAATGGAAAGGGCCTTTGGGATGGGAACCGCCTTTTTATAAGGCCGGTCCGCCGCGGTCAAGGCATCGTAAACATCAGCGACGGCTATGATGCGGCCCTGAATGGGTATTGAATCTCCCGCAAGTTTTTCGGGGTAACCAGAACCGTCGAGCATTTCATGGTGCACCCTGATAAATTCTGGGATCCGCCGATATTCTGCGGGCCAGGGAATGCGGCGGACAAATTCGTAGGAACGGACCACATGCTGTTCCATTTCTTTCCGTTCCCGCTCGTTCAGACTGCCCCGTTTAATTTTAAGGTTTTCAATTTCTTCGGCGGTCAGTATGGGGATGGGTTCGTTGTCTATCCCATGGACCGGCGGGAGCGGCATAGAAAGAATCCGGGATATAGCTTCTTCGGGATCTATTTCGGTTACTGTTGGCATGTTGATCGTTTCGATGAGCTTTGAAATTTCCATAATTTCCCTAATAGTTTTATCCCGTTCTTCGTTGAGACGCTGGAGCGCATCCTTCTGGAGCCGTGATTCCCGGAGGGCAAAGTCGAGTTCCAGAGAACGCCGGAGATATTTAAGTCTGAGCTGTAATTTTTCGAAGTCTTCGGGGTAGAGTTTCCGTTCTTTAAGAAAAATAGCCGGATCTATATATACTTTGCCGAAATCATGGAGCAGGGCTGCATATTCTAGTTCCTTAATGTTGGATTCTGAAAAGCGGGGTGCCTTTCCATCCTGTTCGTCCTGGCTGTTAAGAAGCCGGGCAAGTTTCACCGCCGTCATCGCGACCCGATAGGAGTGACCGCTTGTGGCAGGATCCCGCTGTTCTACCGCATCGATTGCCGCAAGAACAAATTGCTCAAACTGGTCCTGGATACGCTTAATCATTTGAGCATTTTCCAGAGCTACAGCGGCTTGGGATGCAATTGCTTCCATGAGGGATTCGTAACGCTGTTTAAAGGGAACAACACAGGTAAAAAAATCTTCTGGCTTTTCCAGAATGATTTGCTCTGGCTCCATACAGCTTTCGTGATCTTTTTCTTTTGAGTTGATAAGCTGGATTACCCCAACGATAGTACCTGTATGGTCAGACATGGGTACCGCCAGCATGGAGCGGGTCCGGTAACCTGTGGATTGGTCATATCCTTTGTTAAATGAAAAAGGTGCATCCTGGGGGAGTTCGTATACATCGGCAATATTAAGGGTTTTGCCGGTAAGGGACACATAGCCTGCAATAGAGGCAGTTGTCCGGGGCATGGTAAATTCTTCGTAATTTTTCGTTTTTAATGATGTGTTAATTGAGTATTTAAACCGGAGCAGGCTATCTTTCCCTGACTGTTCAACGAGGAAAATACTTCCCGCATCGGCCCCGGTAATATGAAGGCTAATTTCCAGAATACGCCGCAGGAGGCGATCTATATCTCGCTGCCGGACCAGTTCCTGGCCAATTTCTATGAGTTGTTCCTGATCATGGTAAGCATCGAGCAGTTCTTCATAGGATAGTTCAGATTGCATCCGGTGACTCCTCGATAGCTTCGGAAGCGGCAAGGCTCTCCGCTGCAATCTGGTAAAGAAGTGTATCGTCCATCGCTGGTTTCATCTCTATGATGCGCATTCCCCGCAGGTAGACGAGGAAGGTCTTCGCTGGTTTGTCCAAAAAAGCCTGGCCTGCCCTTCGGTAGCACTCCATTTGGATCCTGTGGGCTTCGCTTTGCAGTGTTTTGTCGGTCTTAAAATCGATGATGAGGCAGTCGGTGCTGGTCTCAAATATAAGATCGATGCTGCCCTTTACAAGAATTGGTTTTGGTGGGGGCGATGTTTCGGATGTTCCCTGCTTTCCTTGCGGCCACAGGGGGAGGAGGAAGCCGTATTCGGTTCTCAGATTCGGTTTTGCTTGTAGAGCTTGAATACCCACCTCGCTTTGAATGAATTGGTTTGCAAGGCTCTCGGCTGTTTCTAAAAAGGCTGCCTCTTGTTGAGAAGTAAGCCCCGCATCTTTCATGGCTGCTTTAATATGGAGCGGCAGCTCTGTTTTCTCATCTTCGATCTTTTTTTGAATGATCCAGTGACATAGGGTACCAAAGAGGGTTTCCAGGTCCTTTCCTGATTGAGCGATGATGGGGTCTACGGCAAGTCCAGAAAGCTCTATAGCATCTGAGTTTTCTTGACTGCCTTGGTGAGCCCGGTATTCCTGGTAGGTCCGTTCCATAAGGGTAGGACTCGTGGTCCTGCCAGTCATGGTTATAGGGGCTATGGCGGGCTTACGGTAAAACGCTTCTCTATTGGCTCCGTCATTAGTTTCGTTGGCCGAGTCTGTTTGTTTTAAAGATGCGAGGCGCTGCCTGAGAAAATTAAGTCTCTGGTTCCGCTCTTTTAAGGGAACAGAGGCAATATTCTTACGATTGTATAGATGCGGCGGAACATTTTCGAGACCAGACTTGATTAAATCGTAAAAGCTGTTTGTGCTTCTTTTTGTGCTTCCTAGGAGTATACATTTCCGTTCTGCCCGGGTCATGGCGACATAGAGGAGCCGCTTGAGCTCCGCAAGCTGTTCCAATTTTTCCGATTCTCTTAAGTCTTCGAACAAAGGATTGGCAATTTTATCCTTATTGTTCTTGCTGTAAGAGGACCATGAAATAACCGGCCCAAATATGGGGCTGTAAAAATAGGGCTTATCGTTTTTGAGAGCTTGAATGGGAGCCCCAATCTGGGGGATGATAATTACCGGGAACTGGAGTCCCTTGCTTTTATGGATTGTCATAAAGGTTACTGCATCGGCCTTTGCAGCGCCTTCGTCTCCCTCGATTTTTTCGGAGCTGCCAATAAGGGGCGCAAGTTCATCTAAAAAAGCTGAAAGGGTAAGATGCCGCTGGTCCGCCTTGACCGCGAGGTCATAGAGAAGACGGAAGTGACCGGAGGTAGCAGCCATTTCGCTGTCGGAGAGTATACTTATACGGTAACCCGAATCGTACCAGAGCCAGGCCAAGATATCCGCAATTCCCCTGGTATCTGCCATAGAGCGCACCTTCTGGTACAGATCGGCTCCTAAGCTATAACGGTCTTTGTCGTAGGTTTCGCAGTCTTTCCAAAACGTATCTGGCAATTCCTGAAAGGGGCCGACAAAAGCAGGTGTATCTGGCGCTGTCTCGAGAAGGAGTTTTAAAAAGCAATGATCGCTTAGGTTTACAAAGGGAGAACGGAGCACCGTTGCATAGGCATTGGAATCTTCAGGATATATGACAAGCCGGAGCAGGGCATAGATATCGTTAGCGGGCCCGTCGAGAAAAAGCCCCCGGGGGTCGGCACTGACAAAGGGAATACCGATGGTACGGAACACCCGTTCATACACCGACTGGTGGGTCGTGGTTCTAAAAAGGATTGCCAGGTCCCCGAAACTAAATTCTCTGTCTGCAATACCCTGAATAATGCGTTCTGCTGCGGTGATGGCTTCTGTTTCCGCAGGAGTACAGAGGGCTTCTTCCGCGGGGCCATTTGTGGCCCCAGAGGCCGGAATGGTGCCGCCGACAGCTGGTGTAACGGTGGCGGCTGCAGCAGCGGCGGGCACGTCAGCGATTGGTTCCGAATCGCTGGCATTGCCCTCTGCATCGTCGTCCGAGGCCGTTTCGTTAAGGTACAATTCCACCGCCGCCTTGCCAGAACCTTTTCGTTGGGGACTTGGGCGGGCTGGGGTATAGAAAGCTTCATAGTCCGCCGCTGCGGAACCGAAGACTTCGGGAAACAGGCTGTTGAAAAAGGCGACCAGTTCCGGTTCGGACCGGTAGTTGGTGCTGATGGGTAGCTGCCGAGGAAAGGAATTCGTTTCTTTTTGGGCTTTTCCGCCGCTTAAAACCCGCGGAAGGGGGGAGCGGGAAAGCTCCGCTGAAAGCTTCTTAAAGACCGACACATCGGCGCCGCGGAACCGGTAAATGGACTGTTTTTCGTCCCCCACAAAGAAAAGCTTGTCTGGGGCTAGGTCCTCTGGTTCCGGAATACCGGGGCTTGTTTTCGCCGGGTCCTCCGCAAGAAGGTACAAGAGCTCCTTTTGTTTCTCGTTGTTGTCCTGGAACTCATCGATCATTATGGCTTGTATCTGGTTTTTATAGTAAGTCCTGAGGGGGAGGGACGTTTTAAGTATGTCCACCGCCAGGTCCACCAGGTCCCCAAAGGAAAGGAGGGCCTCCTGCCGTTTATTCCGGTTGTACCGTTCGGCGAGGTCATCTAAAAGTGTACCTGCCTCCTCAATAAAGCTGCGCTGCTGGTAAAAGACAAGAAGATTTTTAAGTCTTTCACACAGGATTTTTATATCTTTTAAAATCTCCTTCGCAGTTCCGCTGTCAGTTCCTTCTACGACCTTGCCGGGGAGGCGAATACCCAAGAAGTCGGAACAGAGGTTTAGGTATATATGGTACTGAGCTTCGTTATATTCAAAAGAAATGTCTTCATATTTTTGTGCAGTTTTAACAAGTGCTGTGAGATGGATTTGACCGCTGCTCGTATCAAGCGCAGCCCCACTGAGAATAGACTCTTTAAGATTTTTAAGAATATCTTTGATACGCTTTAGAATTTCATCAACCTGTTTCTTGGCGCTTTCTTTATAGGATCCGCTTGCAGCAAAGGGAAGCCTATAGAGGCAGAAATCGGCTAAGAATTCCTTCACGATCCGTTCAAAGGAATAATGGGCCACAAGGCTTGCTATGACCGGTTCACTCCGGTGTTCCATAAGGAATTCCATGGTGGTCTGTTCTGCCAGGGCCTGGAGCCGTGCTTCGTCGATGGTAAAATTGGGCGGTATGCCATAGTTCTGGCAGGACCCGCGGACAATGGATGAGCAAAAGGAATCCAGGGTGTCGATGCGGGCTGAGTCGAAGCGGCGCAGCTGTTTCTGAACCCAGG
>JAIWNU010000014.1 GCA_020216655.1 Treponema sp.
GCTCGTCGATTTCTGATAGTTTCTGATAAATGCGGCTAAACATTTCCGCCGCGGCCTTGCGGGTAAAGGTCAGGGTAAGGATGGAATCTACCGGAAGCTTTTTGTCCCGCACCAGCCGGACATAGCGGTGGGAGAGGACCGTGGTTTTGCCGGAACCGGCTCCGGCGGATACGACCACATTGTGGTCCGCTTCATAGGCGGCCAGCTGTTCATCATCAAGCATATTTAAGGCGCTCATTCTTTGTCTCCCCCGGAAAAGGTAATTCTGCACACCGCTTTGACAGGACATTGGGAACAGATACTGCGATAGGCCCTGTCCACCACCGGGAAGCTGCCCTTCCGGATGGATGCTGCCATATCAGCGAGGACCATATCCAGATGTTTTAACACGTCTTCGTAATCTAGCCGCGGTAAGGGAAGCGGGGATCTTTTAGTTTTGGGTCCTTCGGGATGAACAACCCAGGTGTTTTTCCGTTCCTCTATAGAATAAAAGACGGCCCTGCCGACCGGGGAGCCGATCTGGGCTTCTGCCATTTTAATGTAGGCCGCCATCTGCAGGTTTGTCACGAGGCCATCGTTATTAAAATAGAGTTCCTTCGGTTTTGGTGTGTTTTTTGTCTTAAAGTCAACAATGACTAGTTTTCCCTCATTGTCCATAAGAATAAGGTCTGCTTTGCCCGACAGGTATATATCCAAGTTTTTGTAAAATAGGCTGAGGGGGTATTCGGGACCAAGGACTGCACAGGAGTCGAGTCCGGGAAGTTCCTGATCCAGGTAGGCAAAGAGATGTTCCTGAATCCGCTCCGCAAGCATTTCGTAGACCGATTCCTGAAAGGCCCCTTCTCTGTTTCTCTGCCCCTCGAGTTTCCGCTTCATGATTTCTTGGATAAGGTTTTTATATGCTTCCGTTTCGTTCGCGCGAATGCGTTGGCCGGGACTCTGACCTATAGATTGAAAAAACTCTTCCAGTATCAGGTGATACAGGATACCGATGTCTTTTTGACCAATAGTTTCAATTTCCAGTTCCAGTTCTTCGATGCCAAGACCCCTCGTGAGGAGCCATTGGAAGGGGCAGTTAATAAAATTGTTGATATCCGTCGGAGAGATATGGTTAGGATTCTTATGAACGCTGGTGGTTAATTTGGCGTACAGAGCTTCCACAAGGGGGGAGGATCCTATGGGAGCCCTACGGATATCCGTTTTCCGGATGTCTTGTTCGGTGCTCAAGGATCCTTGGAGGGCCCTGCTGCGCCGCCAAGCTTCCTGCTGGACCGCAAAGGGGGAAAGGTTTTCAAGCCCCTGCTTTGTTTCTTCTATAATATACCAATCCTGCACAAACGGGAGATTCTCTGGCCCTAAGACACGAATGTCTTTTCTGGAACTGATTGCCTGGTGTGGGATCCCATGGCCCCTCAAGCCTCGGTCCGGGGCGGTAAAGAAGCATAGCGGTGCGATGCGGTAGGCCGCAATGAAGGCATCGGAACGGTCTATGGCGGAAAAGTCGAGGCGTCGTTTGCGGTCCTCCCGGAGAAAGGGTGCAGGATCTACGAGGATAGAGGCGCTATCCTGGGTGGTGTTCATCACGATATGAAGCTTTGGCGCGATGCCTGCCGCGACCCGGTAGGGGTATACAGCGATGCTTCCTGGCTTAGATTGATGAACGTAGGTGGTGCTTTTTAGGTGGGCAAGAAAAACGGAGAAGGCATTTACTGTGGTGCAGTCCTTGAGGTACTGTTCGGTCTCGATAAGCCGGCCCAGTTCTTCCATGGCCCGGGCATAGACCCGATCGGTTTCGGCATCCATGAGGGCCCGGTCAAAATGATTGGAACCAAAATAGATCAATTTTTCCTGCAGCTCTTGGAAGGTCCTGGCGTTTACAATATCTGTAATGTCCCGTTTGAGCTGTCGGTAAAAACGTGATAGATCGTTTACCGGATAGGGGCAATTGGTTTTTCCTTTTTGGATATGCTCAAAAGTCTTTTCCCACACATCGACTTCTTTTCCCTGTTCCCTGTAACCGGTAAGGCAGCGGTAGGTAAGTCCAAATCCCAATAGTTTTTGGATGATTTCGGTGTTTTTCCAGGGCAGGGCACGGTCCGTAAGGAGTCCCTTGAGGGCTTGGTAGGACCAGCGGCTCTGGCTGCAGGACTGGAGATGCAGAAAGAGCCGGCCCCCAGCCTGGTCGGTTATGGCCGTGCCCTGCCGGATGCCCAGGGAAAGGCTCCTGAGCCGGCATTCCAGGCGAAGCTCTTCTGCATAGTCTTCCAGGTGAGCGATACTGACGGCAATATCCTCTGGCTCAAGGATCTTATTGTGAACAACATAAGCAAGCAAATTGGCGACAAAACGGATTTCTTCCTGGGCCGATGTGAAGCGCAGAAGGCTGTTGTTAAGAGCGCTCGGAAACTCCGCGGTGCCGGGCATCTCTATGGCACCGGGGGACGCCGCGGGCTTTGGATGCGCCGCTCCAGCCATAGCTGCCGCTTCAGCCCCCGGCGGAACTTCATCAATCTGGATAGTATCCTTCTGGATGTCCTGGACGGTATAAATAATAACAGAGCTTTCCCGGGAGAGCTCCGCTTCATAGGCTTCCCAGTCGTCGGCCAGGTCGGCAAAAAGGATCACATAGCGGGCTGAGCCGGCCTGGAAGGGGGAGCGGACCCAGTCGGGTTCGTAGAGCCTGTGGGCCGCGAGGAAGTCCATATAGCTATGGTACAGGATCCTGAGGTCCAGAAGATATGGATCGGTCTGGCTGCCGGCCTGGCCGCCGGCCTTCTCCATAAGGGTTTTTAGGGAGGGCAGGAGGGAACCCACATGGTTGATAAAGGCTGTGTATTCTGCGGCATGGGCCTGAGGCAGGAGTTCTTTAAAAAGCGGGGCCCCCGCCTGGGCTTCCCGGGCGTTTTTTTCAAGGATATGGGATGCAAAGATAAGGCGGCTCAGGCTGTTGGCGGGTCGTTCGCCGGTGCGGCGGACTGAAAGGGTTCGCGCTTTAAATTCGTCCCAGGCTATAAAGCGTTCCAGCGCCAGGGGCTTGCCGCTCCTTTCGCAGAGCCGCCGGGCCCAGTCTTGGGCCGGTACGGCGGAGGGAAACACAAAAACCGTGCGGCGGTCATCAATATAGGAATTAAAAATAGACTGCAGGGTAGTTTTTGCCATGCTTGTATTGTACCACAGGGATGCAGTGAGGCAAGGCCATAGTCAGGCTTTTTAGTTCTGTGCTTTTAACCTCGCCACTATAGCTCTGCCCCTGCAAGATGTCCGAAGGCCCAATTGATAAAACCGGGGAAACGCCGGGCCCAGCTCTGTTCTGAGTGATTGGCCCCTTTATCGACCACGCAGAGGAGTCTTTCCTGCGCCAGTCCCCGGGACGTCAGGTAGTCCCGGATGTCCAGGGTGTCCTGAAGGTAGCGGCTCGGAAAATCGGCCTTGCTGTCGTCGCTCGTTTCTGCGGTGCCAATATCGAGGTAAACTGCCCTGTCGGCCCGGTAGTTTTGCGCGATGTGCTGCATGAGGGCTTCTTTGGCAAACCAGGCGGCGGTAGAAAAGGCGCCGCAGAGGCCGAAAAGGTCGGGCCGCTCATAGAGGGCGTAGAGGCTAAAGAGACCACCCATGGAAGAGCCGGCGATACCGGTGGAAGCTGGCCCCGGCAGGGTGCGGTACTTTTGATTAATGAGGGGCATGAGGGTATCGGCAAGGAAGGCAAGGTATTGCGCACCTTCGCCTCCTGCAGACTCAAAGCCCCGGGCCCGGGAAATGTCGAGGGAGATTGATGGATTTACCCAGGGTGAATACTCATCCAGGCGGCTCATGCCCTGCCGGTCGTGGTTGCAGTCGACCCCTACCACGAGGACGCGGCGGCGGTCTCCCCGGACTGCCAGGGCGTCCAGGGTTTCGCCGATTTCCCAGTGTTTGCCGAAGGTTGCCGTTTCTGGCGAAAAAAGATTATGCCCGTCCTGCATATACAGGACAGGATAGCGCCGCTCCTGCTCTTCCCCATAGCCCGGCGGTAACAGGACCCGAACGGTTCGTTTCCTGCCGCCGAGCTGGGGGATACTGATTTCAAAGGTTTCGATAGTCATGCACCTATTGTATAAAAATCTGCCTGATGTGTCGATCTAAAAGATTTTCTTTAACCTGTGCTCCGATGTGGTCCTCGTGGGCTTCCAGGGCCTTAAGGTAGGTTTCCCCCAGCTCGGCGGCAACCTTGTACCCCACATGAAGGAGCTGCCTGAAATCGGGATTGTAGCGCGGGTCCGTTTCCACATGCCGGAGACTTGCCGCGTAGGTTTCGCCATCCCAGGTGTCCACCGTGTCCGGGGCGGGGAGCCGGTCTCGCTTGATATCGATGACTGTCGCATAGGGCAGGCAGAGTTCATCAAAACGGTGGTAGGCCTCCCGGTATATTTGTTTGGCCAGTGCCAGGGCCGAACCGCCTGCGGAAGCTAGGCCGATAAGCTCTTCGAGCCAGGTGGTGCCTGCGGTTTTGAGGTGGAGCCCCGCGTTGTGGGTATAGAGGGCCTTTTTAATGGCCGGATAAATAGAAAACTTGTCGCTCCCCGAATGGACAGAGAGTTTCAGGTTCCGTGGGAGGCCGAATTCTTGTACCGCATAGGCGATAACAAGGATGTCTTCGTTGAACTCCCGCTCAAACTGAGCCAGGTCTCCCGCATAATCTACCCCCTTGTTAAAGCGGCCAGAAAATTTCGGCGCAATGGTCTGGGCGGGGATTTTCTCGTCGGCGATCATAGCGAGGATAAAGAGCAGGTCCTCCGGTTTTTGGGGGAGGTCAGTCTCGTCCATGGAGACTTCGGTAATAACGTTTTCTGCCCCTTTCTGGGCGGCAATGTGCCGGTAGAGTTTACCCGCTTCCTGCACCGCCAGGAGATACTTGCGGGCCACCGCATAAAGGCTTTCTTCGCTGATTTTTAAGGGAGTATTTATGCCGGGGATGGTAAGATTACCGATAAGGGGGCGGTACTTAGAAACAAAGCTGCCGATGGAAGACTCATCCGCTGCCTTTCCTGTGTAGTCCGCCACGTCCAGGGTGTAAAAGTCGCTTGAATCCAGAAAGAGGTCCACAGTTTTTAGGCTGATATGGTCCGCATCCACATGGTAGGCCTCGGTCCAGCCCAGGGCTGCCACAGCCTCGTCTGCCTCACGGCGCACCTGTTTGGGGTCCGTATGGATAATCGAATGTTCCCGGTATGATTTGTTCCAGACGGGAATAATGGTGCAGCCGAGCCGCTTGGCCTCCGCCAATGCTGCAAGCTGGGCTTTGCCCTGGTGTCCGAAACGGTCGCCGATGCCCATGGAGAACCGCGCCAGTTGTTTCATGTTGTGCTCCTTTTACACGTTGTCTACGAGGAAGCCACCATCCACCGGGATGGACACACCGGTAATAAAGCCCGACGCCTTGTCGCTGCAGAGAAAAATGGTTGCGCCGACGAGTTCTTCGTTTTTGCCAAAGCGGCCAAAGGGGGTGCGGGCTATGATAGCCTTGCCCCGGTCAGTGAGCTCCGCCATGGTCTCATCTTTATAGAGGAGAAGCCGGTTTTGGTTCCCCACAAAAAAGCCCGGCGCAATAGCGTTTACCCGGATGCCGTAGGGGGCAAACTCTTTAGCGGTAGCCATGGTCAGGTTCAGCACCGCGCTTTTGGCCGCATCGTAGGCCCAGACTCCCGAAAGGGGCTTATAGGAACTCATGGAGGTCAGGTTGATGATAGCACCGGCAGTTTTATTAGCAATCCAGTAAGCGGCGACGAGCTTGGTCGGAATGACGAGGCCTGCAAGAAGATTGTTTTCCAGGACCTCCTTGAAAATTTCCGTATCCAGCTCCGTAAAGGGACTTTTTCCCTTGTTGCCCCCGGCGGCGTTTATCAATATGTTGGGAACACCCATCTTAGCTTCTGTTTCTTTAATTGCCTGAGCCACATTGCTTTCGCTGCCTGTGTCGACTGTAACGCCGAAGCAAGCTTCGCTGCGGCCGGTTTTATTCACCAGGTCCCGGACCGCTTCATCAACAGGATGATGGGTTCCCCGGCCCCAGAGGCACACTTTTGCCCCCGCGTTGACCAGGGCTTCCGCCATGGTAGCCGCAATGGCCCCAGCCCCGCCGGTAATAATGACCCGCTTGTCCGTGAGGGCGAACAGGTTTGCCACATAGTTTGCTGCATTTGAATTCATGAATGCCTCCTTTTATGGTGCGAGGACTACCTCGCATGGAAATTGGGTAATATCGCATTTATGCGTCAGGTCTGCATCGGAAATAAGAATATGAATGTCTTCCACCGTGGCGAAGACTGAAAAGGCTTCGGTTCCGTATTTGGAGCTGTCGGCGAGGATGATTCGGCGCTTTGACCGTTTTAAGGCTTGCCGCTTCGTGTCCGATTCGTAGATGTTCTGGGAACTAAAAGAGCCGTCAGCGGAAAAGCCCGTGGTACCGATAAAACAGGTTTCGATATGAAAGGTGCTGAGGGCTTCCAGGGTCTGGGGCCCAACAAAGGAACCAGCATCTTTGCGGAAGTTTCCTCCCAGGGAAAAGACCGATACTTCCGGGGCGTCCTGCAGGGCGATAAGCACATCAATGGAATTGGTGACTACCCGGAGACTCATGTCCTTAATCTGCAGTGCGAGGCTCTGGGCGGTGCTTCCCGAATCGAGAAAGATTGTGTCCCCCTCGTGGATAAACTCCCGAGCCTTTTGGGCGATTTTTTCTTTTGCCTCCCGCTGTTCCGTTCGGCGCTGGGCCAGGGGCCGGATCAGGTCCTTGTTGGTGGCCGCCATGGCCCCGCCCCGGGTTCGGACAAGGAGCCCCGAGTCTTCCAGGAATGCCAGGTCTTTACGGAGGGTAACCTCGGAAACCCCAAGGCGGTTTACCAAATCCTGGGTACTCACCTGCCCCCGGAGGGATACAATGCGGATAATTTCGTCTTGCCGTTCCTGATTTGTCAATTTCGAAACCTTACGGAAAACATAATAAAACGAAAGAAAGAAGGTGTCAAGGATGTTAGGATAGCTCATTCGAGCCTCCCTGAGTTTTAAAAAGTCTTAATACTTTATACATTTTTAAAATATGACTATAATATGATTATGAAACCGGAACGTAAATCTGATATTATCCAATTTCTCAAATCAAATAAGGAAACTATATATGCATATGGAGTTAAGAGGATTGGAATTTTCGGGTCCTTCGTCCGGGAATCGCAAAATGCAAACAGTGATATAGATGTATTAGTTGAGTTTGACTCAGATCATTTAAATTATAATAATTTCATACAGCTTGCATATTTCCTTGAAGACAACTTAAATATGAAAATAGATCTGGTTACTTCTGACAGTTTAAGTCCTTACATTGGGCCATATATTCTCAAGGAAGTTGAATATGTATCACTCTGATAAAGAGCTATTTCAACATATATTTGATGAAATACAATTTCTTGAATCTACAGTTCAAGATATAGATGAAAATGTATTTTTAAATGACAATACTCTAAAAAGGGCTTTCGCAAGGAGTTTAGAAATTATTGGAGAAGCCGTAAAAAATCTTTCAAATAAACTTGTTACTGAAAACCCTCAAGTATCATGGCGGAATATTGCCGGCATGCGAGATAAACTAATTCATGGATATTTTTCAATTAATTATAAACTTGTTTGGGATGTAGTAAAAAATATAGTGCCTGAGTTCAAGCATCAATTAATAGAGATTAAAGAAAGAAATCCTGAGATTTTCAGCTAACATCGTGTTCAATTATAGTTAGCTAATTTTATATTTTGATTACTTTTAGTAACTGGCGGCTCAAGACAGGAGAGATGCGGTGCGTATATTTAAGCTCCTATCCATCTATACCCTGTTTAATTGCGTGTTGATCGCTTTTACGATCTACGACTTCTTTGCCCATGGAATTGCTTACCAGTTTCTCGGAATTACGGGGGTCTTTCTTGCGCTGCTGGGGATTGCAGCGAGTGTACTATTCTATTTCAAACACGAAATCGGCAGGGTACTGCTTAAGAATTTTGCCTTCGTGTATGTGGTGTATTATCTTATTCTTTTTATTATCGAAAGCGATGCGTTTAACCCAGTCATTCTCGTGATACTTCTTTCGTACGTGTTTCTTTTTTTCAAACTGTCGGACAAAAAAATTGTGGCGGTCACCATTTCAGGCTGGAAAAACAGCACAATGTCCAGCATGGCCGATAAAAAAAGACCGCTCTACCTCAGAATTGGCTTTTCTTCAATATTTCCGGCCCTGCTGCTGCTTCTTTTGCTGGGAGGAATATGGTTAATCGACTGGGAAGACAAACTGGGGATACTGCTGCTGCCAAACGGAAGCGGTATTGATTTTTATCGGGGATCCGATCGTCACCCTGTCGATTTGAGTGTAGCAGGAGGGTTTGTTTATGATGATCGGGATGTGATCACCATCAAACTGACCGCGCCCGATGCGCTCATTACCGCACAAGCCCGGGAAGACATGAAGATAGCCCTTCGTGTGCTGAATGTTGATTCAAGTGCTGTAGAAGCCTTCCTGGATGGCAGCCCGGTTGAAATTGACAAAGGGGATGCGAACACGCGATTTGCGATAAACAACCTTGAAATAGCATCTGACGTTTATTCAGGCAATTTTCTTGCTCAGGAAAAGGGTGTGCTGATTAAGATAAAACTGACTGGAAACACCGCCCATACACTGCGCATAACGAATCGGAAGGAGGAACAGGCAGGGAAATTGGTCTTTTATGCCATTTCAGACAACCATTCGGTTTACACCCAGTTACTGCCTGAAATTAAAAAAATAATGCGGGATGAATCCCGTTTTATCGTTTTTAACGGAGATATGGTGAACAACGGCTACGATTCGGAATATGTTATTTGTTCCAATTTTTATGAAAACATGCCAAAGCAGGTTTTTACCACCATAGGCAACCACGATGTATGGAACGGCGGCGGAGTCTATTACACTCGATATTTCGGGCCTAACTATTATAGTTTTGTCTATGAAAACACCCTGTTCATTTTTCTTGATACCTCAGCGGGATACATTGGAAATGGCCAGTTCACCTGGCTGAAAAACCTGCTTGCGGAAAACAAATCTGAACATATTCTGATTTTTTCCCATATGAGCCCTATAAACACATACATTGGTAAGTTTGATGAAAGTCAGAAGATACATCCTGAACTGCTGCATAATATTCACCACAAGTCCGAAAGTGATTACCTTTTGGAATTGGCCCAACGGTATGGCGTCGATTATGTCATTGCGGGCCATTCTCACATCCATGCGGTTGCAAAAATAGGAAAGACTACCTATGTCACAAGCGGCGTCATGGGAGGATCAGTTACTGACGACCGAAGCACCTATAGCTACTTGCGCTTTGAAATAGACGGACCAAAGATCTCTTTTAAACCCATCATCGTAAAGAGCGCCAGCCTGGTTAAAAAGGAGGCGCTTGCCGAGCGCATTGCCATTGCCCGCATCTTTTTAACACCCCTTATCATCAGCCGGTCGGTGCGCCTGGCCCTTTCTATGATGCTTGTGGTTTTGATATCGATTTATATCTTCTTCTTAAGAAAGTATTCGCTTATAAGGCTGGCTTTATAAATCAAGGTTTTATTCTCGACATTTTTTTGTTTACAACTGAATCTAAACCGGTTTATAATACCAAAATAATGAGGATACTTGTTTCGGGCTTGGTAAACATAGAGACAACCCTGCAAATCGACTCCTTCCCTCTAAATTATGAGCCGGTACGCTACCCCTTTTGGGGGGTGAATTCGTCTGTTTCGGGGGTCGGGGTCAATGTGAGCCTCGCGCTCCACAGTCTGAGCAACGATGTCCATTTTTGCACCCTTCTTGGAACGGATTTTTACGGCGATATGGCCCATGACTGGATACAGCGGCAGGGGATATCGACTGAGTTCTTTATTTGGCGGCTTCCCCAGACAGCCCAGTCGGTCATCATTTATGACAAGACAGGGAAGCGGCAGATCCATGTGGACCTGAAAAATATACAGGAGCAGCGGTTCCCTGCCGAGATCTTTGAGGTTGCCCTGGAACGGTCCGATGCAGCGGTACTCTGCAACATCAATTTTAACCGCCACCTGCTCCCCCAGGCACAGCAAAAGGGAATACCGGTTTGCACCGACGTGCACACCCTTTCGGATCCGGAGGATGAGTATAACAAGGATTTTATGGCCGCTGCGGATGTGCTGTTTTTATCCGATGAAAAACTCTGGACGAGCCCTGAAGCGGCGGCTCGGGAATTGATGGACCGCTACGGTAACCGGCTCATTGTCATCGGACAAGGTGAACGGGGAGCCTTCTTGCTTGAACAGAAGGGAAAGCCAATACAGCTCCCGGCAATAAAAACACGGCCTGTTGTCTCAACCATCGGGGCGGGGGACGCCTTGTTTTCGGCCTTCATCAATTTTTATCTGGATGGATTTCCCGCCGTCGAAGCCCTGCGGCGGGCAATGGTTTTTGCGAGCTGGAAAATTGGTACCGCCGGAGCTGCTCAGGGCTTTTTGAATGCCTATGAACTCGAAAAATTATATTCACAGATGGAACCTTTTGCGACATAGGAGGAGTATAACATGATACGAAAACGGATAGCTGTCCTCTTTGCAGGAAGCTTGTTGCTGGCTTTTCTTGCTGGCTGTGCCAGTACCAGTGATTCCGGTGCAGCATCTGCCCAGGCAGCCGGCCCTGCCTACCAGACCGTGGAAGCGGGAACCATTGAAAACATGGGACACCCCAAGATGGATAAAATCATCCCCGCCCATGAAGCGCTGAAGCCTGGAGCCGATGAAATCGTTATCTATTATTTAAGAAACGATGCAAAATACGAGCCCTGGGGCTTCTGGCTCTGGGCTGTTCCCGGCGGAGACGGCGCAGCGGTCTGGAATAAGACAAAGGACCTCCAGGTTGTTGAAGGGGTAGGGTACCTCCGCTTTAAAAAAGACGGTTCGACCCTGGGAGTTCCGACCATCGGCTCCGATGGCCTTATGGGTCTTATCCCCCGGAAAGACGATGCGTGGGACAAGGATGGAAGCGATGACCGCATTATCGACACCAAGGCAAGCAACGAATGGGTAGTTTTCCAGAATGACCAAAAGACCTATCCCTACGGACCCTATGTCCCTACCATTGATAGCGCGCGGCTCAAAACCCAAAAAGAAATTGTTCTTGATCTTTCGGGCCGCTATGGGCTTTCCACCGAAAAGGGGGACAGCGGCTTTGTAGTCCAGTATGCGGATGGAACAAAAAAACTCGCCATCCTCGATGTGGTGAACAACGGAGATCCGGAAAACAAACTGAACAATTACACCAAGAAGGTGCTCATACTTTTAGCTGAACCGGCTCCGCTGGATGCGCCTCTTGTAGTATCCCACCCCAAATTCTTAGCCCCCGTCCCGGTGGAAAGCGCAGCTCTCGCTGCCTCCATGGCAGACAGCATTACACCCCCCGAGGATTACGCCCTGGGAGCCCTGTATAACGCAGCCGCAAAGTCTGTAGAATTCCGGCTCTGGAGTCCCTTTGCAAGCCGGGTCCAGGTGCGGCTTTACAAACAAAGCCTTGCCAAAACCGCCGATTACAGCCTGGAGCTTTCCAAGGATGCTAAAACCGGCGTCTGGACCGGTACCTTTAATACGGTAGATCCGGATGGTATGTTCTATGAGTATTCGGTTTTCTTTGGCAGCAAAGAAAACATTGCCCTGGATCCCTATGCGAAGAGCATGGACGCCTTTACTGGCAGCGGCCTCGGCCGGGGCGCAATCATCAATCTGGCAAAAGCGCAGCCCGCTGGCGGCTGGGAAGGCTATACGGATGTACAGCTTGCGAAACGGGAAGACGCCATCATCTATGAGATGTCGGTCCGGGACTTTACCATTTCTCCCGATTCGGGCGTAAAAGCCCGGCCTGGTTCGTACCTTGCCTTTATCGAAAAAATTCCCTACCTCAAGTCCCTGGGTATTACCCATGTGCAGCTCATGCCGGTTCTGAATTTCTATTATACTGATGAAACGAAGACCGATTATGAGGCCACCGGCCGTTCGAGCGACAACAACTACAACTGGGGCTATGATCCCCACAGCTACTTTACCCCCGAAGGCTGGTATGCCCAGAATCCCAAGGACCCCTATAGCCGGGTAGTGGAACTGAAGACCCTTATTAAGGAACTGCACAAGGCCGGTATCGGCGTTATCCTTGATGTGGTCTACAACCACACGGCAAACACCGCCATATTCGAAAACGTGGTCCCCGGCTACTACTACCGGCGGGATGCCAAAGGGGGCTTTATTGGGCAGTCTGGCTGCGGCAACGATGTGGCCACTGAACGCCTCATGGCGGGCAAGCTTATGCGGGATTCCCTGTATTACTGGGTTGATGAATATAAGGTTGATGGCTTCCGCTTTGACCTTATGGGGCTTATCGATGCCAAGGCAATCCTTAAGGCCCGGGAAGCGATTGCTAAAATCCCCGGCAAGGATGACATCCTGTTCCAGGGCGAAGGCTGGAAAATGTACCGCGGGCCTGCCCTTGAAGTCATGGACCAGAACTACATGACCCGAACCAACGAGGTGGCGGTCTTTAATGATGAGTTCCGGGATATCATGAAGGGCGGCGGCATGGACGATAAAAAGAAGGGCTTTGTAACCGGCCGGCCGGTGAACACCGCGATGATCTTCAGCAACCTAAAGGGCCAGCCCATGCTGAACTACAAGGCCGACGATCCGGGCGATTCGATGAACTATGTCTCGGCCCATGATAACCTGACCCTGACCGACAACATTGCCTTTAACTGCGGCCTGAATGCCAAGTACCCTGAAGAACGGGCCGAAATTGCCGCCCGTGCAAAGCTCGCCAACTTTATGGTCCTGACCGGACAGCCTATCGCATTCCTCCATGGCGGCGATGAACGGGGCCGGAGCAAGCCTAAGCTGAACTCCAAGAGCGAAGTAATCGGCGATTATGTTCACAATAGCTACGATTCTTCCGATGACATTAACCAGTTTATCTGGAATGTACCTAAGGAATATGACGCCATGGGCAAATGGGTCGCTGGTGTCATCGCAGTTCGCCGGGCGGAAGAGGGCCTGCGGATTGGCGATATGGCAAGCATCGATGCAAGCATGAAGCAGCTTTCCCATGCGGACCAGCTTTCCATGGGCTGGACCGTTACCTACAAGGGAAGCACCCTGGTCATGCTCGTGAATGCTAACTTTGACCAGGCTATGGACTTTAAGACGGGGCTTAAGCTTGACGGTGCCTCTGTACTGGTAGACGACGATGAGGCAAACCCCGCAGGGGTTGCCAAGGTTTCGGGGCTCAGCATTAAGGGGGACACCGTAACGGTCCAGCCCCTGACCGCGGTCATGCTGAAACTGAAATAATACTAAGCCCGCGGCGGCTTATCTGCCGTAAGGTCGTAACAGGAGGGCGGTCTATCGGATCTGGTCTGATAGACCGCCCTTTTTTTGTCAATTTTGCCAATTTCATGCCAAAGGGCTGACAAAGGGGCCTTCTCCGGGTAGTTTACAGTATCGGAGGTATTCTATGTCAGATGTTTTATTGCTGAATCCGCCCCTCGTACGGCTTAACAACCCGGTACGGATCATGGTAGAAGCCGCTTTTGTTCTAATTGCAGCGTTGCTTCCCGCCTTTGTACATTCTATGGGATGGAATGGCGCGGTACTTTTGCCGATGCACTGGACAGTCCTTTTGGCTGGCCTTGTGTTCGGTCCCCTCGGCGGTTTTGCTGCTGGCCTTGCGAGTCCCCTCCTGAGTTATGCCCTTTCGGGGCTTCCTGCGCCTGCGATGCTTCTACCCATGACAGCGGAAACCGCAGCGTACGGCCTTGCGGCGGGGCTCTTTCGCAGGCTGCATCTCAATATGTACCTGAGTACCTTTTTTGCGATGCTTTCTGGCCGCATCGTCTACACCTTCATGTTCCTTGGTCTTGGCCGTATTTCGGGCCCGATAACAGGCTTCTGGCAGAAAGCCTTTGTACCCGGCCTCGTTTCAGCAGCCATTATGCTGCTGGCCCTTCCCCTGCTTGCGTCCCTGCTGGGGAATGTATTACAACAGAGGCATGATACAGTACCGAAAAATTGACACCCCCGAAAATTATAATTTTGATGTAGTAAAGGGCGGCTCCCGCAAGGAAGGCGCCCTCAGAGACAGCGCTCTCAAGGGCGGCGCCGATGCGCCGGTCCGGCTCTCCCTTACCGCAGTAAACTCCGGCGTGTTCCGCCTGCAGGGCCAGTCAGAACGCTGGAGCGGCGGCAGCGGCAGTATCGCCGGCCTCGCCTGGAACGGCTTTCCCGGGGAAGGGCCTTCCGGCTGTGTCTGCACCCTCGATGATGCTGGATCCTTGGACTTATCTGTAAACGGAACAAGTCTCCTTAAGGGAAGGGGCTTTGGCCTCTGCGGGCCCAAGTGGCTCCTCCGGTTTGAATACGACGAAGAAACAAAATTTTTTGGCCTGGGGGGCAAAAACCTGGGCTTTGAACTTTCGGGTAAGCGCACCCTGTTCTGGAACACGGACCTTTTTGCCGAGTTTGACTGGGCAGAAATCGCCGACTCCCGGGCGGATCCCCTCTACGCAAGCTTTCCGGTGCTGATAGGCCGCAAGCGGCCCGAGCCTGCTGGCGGCGTGACCATGAACATGCCCGAGCCTGCCACCTCGGCCGCCGCTAGCGGCACTGCTGCGCTCGCGCCTGAAGCGGCCGCCGCACCGCTCTGGTGGGCCATCGTTATGGATAACCCCTGGCCAGCCTTTATGAACCTGGGGGCCAGCGAAGGCATTTTTAACGCCGGTTCTACTCCCTTTAAGAAATACCTCTATCTCGGCGCACGAAACGGCGCTCCCGATATCTGGATCTTTGCAGAAACGGATCCAAAACGGCTTGTGCAGAAAATACAAACCCTGCAGGGCCGTTTTGCGTTACCGCCCCTCTGGGCTTTGGGCCACCACCAGTGCCGCTGGGGCTACCGGTCCTATGCGGACCTTAAGCGGATTGCGGACGAATACGAAAAACGGCAGATACCCAATGACGGCCTCTGGCTCGATATCGATTATATGGAAGGTTTCCGGGTCTTTACGGTAAACAAGGAACATTTTACCGATCCAGAACAGGAGATCGCTTCTCTCGCCGCCCGGGGCTACAAGGTGGTCCCCATACTGGACCCGGGGCTGCGGCGGGATGAGAACTTTCATCAATATAAAGAAGCAAAAGAGCGGGATATTCTCTGTAAGACCCCGGAAGGAAAGGACTATATCGGCTTTGTATGGCCCGGCTATACGGTATTCCCCGACTTTTCCCTGGAAGAAGGACGCCAGTGGTGGGCCGAAGAAGTCGCCCGGTTCACCAAACTGGGATTTGCAGGCTACTGGATCGACATGAACGACCCCGCTACAGGATCGGTTCCTCTGGATGACATGCGGTTTAAGCGGGGAACCCTTCCCCACGATGCCTTCCACAACCAATACGCCCTCGGCATGGCTATGGCTACCCGGCAGGGTTTAGAAAAAGCCCGGCCCGATGAGCGGCCCTTTATCATTACCCGATCAGCCTATTTAGGAACCGCTCAATACAGCGGCATGTGGACCGGCGACAACGTGTCCAACAAGACCCACCTGGCGAAAAGTCTCCCCTTTAGCCTTAATCTTTCCGTTTCCGGTATGCCCTTTAACGGACCGGATGTACCCGGTTTTGCGGGGGATGCCGACGGTTCCCTTATGGAAACTTGGTACAAGGCAGGATTTTTGTTCCCCTTCTTCCGGAACCACAATATAGCAGGGGCAAAGGACCAGGAACCCTGGACCAGAGGGAAAGGGACAGAAAAAATTGTGGCCGAATATATCAGGTCGCGGTACAAATTGCTTCCATATATATACCAATTATGGATTGCCCAGGAAGAGCGGGGTGAGCCCGTACTGCGGCCCCTCTGGTACCACTGGCCCGAGACGGACTGGACAAGCTCCTGTGACGATGCATATACCCTGGGGGATTCGCTCCTTCATGCGCCCCTCTTGGATCCCGCAGCTAAGAGCCGTACAGTAAGGCTCCCCGCAGGGCAGTGGTTCGATTGGAAGGGCGGCCGCTATCTAAGAGGAGACCAGTCCTTTACCGTTCGCTGTGCCCGCAATGAAACACCCCTTTATTTCAGGTCTGGTTCGGTAATTCCGATGCTTCCGGGCCTGCGTACCACGAACGAAAAGGACCTGCGCCGTGTGGACCTATTCTTGGTAATGAGCAATGGTGACCAGGGAAAGTACCGTTATTGCGCCGATGACGGCCACAGCCTCTCCTACCGGGATGGCCTGCGGAGCGAACTGGAGCTCTCCTATGAAATGAAGGACGGCGTCCTCCAGCTTGAGGCTGCCGTGACCAATGCAGCCTATGGTCCTATCAACTACCGGATCATGGTGCCCAATACGGCGGGCATTGCCCGGGAGGGCCTCCGGCAGGTTCTACTGAACGGCCAGGTAATACCCCTTGTGTGGGAAAAACTGAGACTCGCCGGCAGGGAAAACAGGGTGCTTGCTAGCCAGGTGCTTCTGGCCTAGGTTTTTCTTGCTTTTTGTTAAAGAAGGTTTAGAATTTGGGGTAAGATGCAAATTTCGCACTTGCCCCTCCGAAAATTCGTAGCCCCTGAGTTCATTATTGGTGAACATGCACTTTCCAAATGCGCCGATTATGTAGCTGTTTTCGGGGCAAAAAAGGCGCTTTTGGTAACCGATCCGGGGCTTGTGCAAGCCGGCTGGGTTAGCAAGGTAGAGCAGCACCTCAAGGAACAGCATATTCACTTTGAACGGTTCGATGCGGTCAGTCCCAACCCTCGTGATACTGAGGTGAAGGATGGCGCTCTTTTGTACCGGAGAATGGGATGCGATATGATCATCGCCATAGGCGGCGGGAGCCCTATAGATTGTGCCAAGGGTATCGGCATCGTAGTGTCGAATGGGGGCTCCATTTTAGATTATGAGGGGGTCGACAAAATTGAGCGGCCTATCCCGCCGCTCCTTTGTATCCCCACAACCGCTGGCACCGGAGCTGATATTTCCCAGTTTGCGATAATTCTGGACAACGCCAGGAAGGTAAAAATCGCGATAATCAGCAAGGGGATAGTTCCCGATATCAGCCTTATCGATCCCTTGTGCACCGCTACCATGGATCCGGAGCTAACCGCAGCTACCGGAATGGACGCCCTCACCCATGCATTCGAGGCCTATGTTTCAAATGCTTCAAGTCCTGTGACGGATATGCATGCCTTACAGGCTATCGAATACCTTTCTGAATACCTGCCCGGAGCTTATCAGCATCCTCTCGATATTTCTTATCGGTCTGGCGTTATGCTCGGCAGCCTCTTTGCGGGACTGGCTTTCTCCAATGAGAGCCTCGGTATTGTTCATGCCATGGCCCACGCCCTCGGCGGTCTTTTAGATCTGCCCCACGGCTTGTGTAATGCCCTGATACTTGAACATTCGGTGGCATACAATTTTTCTAGCTGCCCTGAGCGATACAGGACTATAGCCGAAAAGATTCTTAAAAAGTCCTTAGCCAGCGAATCGGACGAAACGGTCAGGAATTTACTCCAGTCTTATTTGGAAACCCTTCGCCGCAAACTAAACTTGGGGAATAAGATAGAAATAGCTGCTGTTGATGAACAGACCCTGGTCCAGTTAGCCCGTGTGGCATTGCGGGACCCCTGTGTGGTAACAAACCCAAGAACACCGAAGGAAGAAGAAATACAGGCCCTCTATGCCAAAATACTCTAATGACGATTTTGATACAATACGGGAACGCATTATTGGTCTCGGTGAACATTCGGGTCGAAAAAGCTATTATCCTGAACTTCAAAAGCGTATTGCAGAACTGGAAGAAAAACAACAGCTGCTCATGGACATGGTAAGAAGCCTGGAGGAAAAGGAAACACAGCTCGAGGAAGCCATAACCGAAAAGGAACTGGTTATTCAGGAACTGCATCATCGGATAAAAAATAACTACCAGATAATTCAAAGCATTATGAGCTTAGGATTGCAAAATATCCGTAACCCCGAAGAAATGCAGATTTATATGAAAACCAGGGGCCGTATCGAAGTAATGGCGAGAATGTATGTATTACAGCTGGAAAGGGTACAGTTTTCTGGGATTGCAGTCCGCGAGATCATTGAGCATGTTGCAGAATATTATGCATACAATAAAGAATCCACGAAATTCATTATTCAATATCAAAGCGACTTACAAAAAAAAATCAGTAGGCCCGCAAAGGAACCGGTGCTCAATATTGATGATGCTCTATATTTTACTCTGATAATTAATGAGGTCCTGAGCAATTGTCTTGAGCATGCGGCAAAAGACAATCATGTGAATATATG
>JAIWNU010000155.1 GCA_020216655.1 Treponema sp.
CCGAACCCTATGGTGTTCCCCGCAGTGGCCGCCATACTGATCGGAGGGGCGAGCATTAACAAGGCAACGATCATCAATGTGATTGTGGGAACCTTCCTTTTCCAAGGGCTTCTCACCATGACGCCTTCGGTCATCAATTCGATTCTACAGACCGACATGTCGGAGGTTATCCGTATGATCGTATCCAACGGCATGATACTCTATGCCCTTACCCGCAAAACAAAGGTGTCCAAATGAGCGCTCAAAAGAATATAAGCAAGTTCCTTTCCGAATACGCGGTGGTCATCATTTTTGTAGTCCTGACGTTGGCATCCATTGTGCCTTCGGGACTGTCGGTGACCTATATTATCCAGGAAGTGATTACCCGGCTTGGCAGGAACTCCTTCCTGGTCATTGCCCTTCTTTTGCCGATTTATGCCGGTATGGGGCTTAACTTTGCCATGACCTTGGGTGCCATGGCGGGCCAAATCGGCCTCGTGTTCGCCGTTGACTGGGGGGTAGCGGGCTGGCAGGGCCTTGTGTTTGCCCTCCTTGTGGGCCTTCCGATTGCGGTGCTCCTCGGCTGGGTTACCGGGTCGGTCATGAACCGGGCGAAGGGCCGGGAAATGGTGACGGGCTACATCCTTGCATTTTTTATTAACGGGATTTACCAGTTCTTTGTACTTTACCTGATGGGGTCTCTCATTCCTATGCGGAACCCCGCCATCGTCCTTTCCCGGGGGTACGGGATCCGGAATACGCTGAACCTGGAGTCGGTAAGGCAGTCTTTGGACACCATCGTCATGCTCCGCATAGGTCCCTTTGCAATACCCCTCGTGACCTTTATCGTTATATTTCTCCTCTGTCTCTTTATAATCTGGTTCAGGAAAACGAAGCTGGGGCAGGATATGCGGGCCGTAGGCCAGGATATGGCTGTGGCCGGTGCGGCTGGTATTGATGTAGAAAAAACGCGAATTATTGCCATTATTATTTCTACGGTGCTGGCATGCGGAGGGCAGATTATTTTCCTCCAGAACATGGGAAATCTGGCGACCTACAATGCCCATGACCAGACGGGCTTTTTTGCTGTGGCGGCCCTCCTGGTGGGAGGCGCTTCGGTAACCCATGCGAATATCCCGAATGTATTTATTGGGGTCATTTTGCTCCATGCCATGTTTATTGTATCTCCTCTGGCGGGTCAAAAGCTCTTTGGTTCCGCTATGATCGGCGAATATTTTAGGCAGTTTATCGGTTATGGAGTCATTGCCCTGTCTCTGGTTCTCTATGCCTGGAAATCCCGGCGCGCAATTGAAGAGCAGCGGTCCAGCCTCCGGCAGTCTGCGGCCCCAGGTGCTACCGCATCTGCCGCAGCGGAAAACAAGGGGGGCCGGAAATGAAGAAAACGCTTATCCGCTCCGCCCTCGTTTTACTCTATGTGCTGCTTCTCGTCCTTATGCTGGTAACCGGTAAACGGCATACGATTTTAATAGATAATAAGGATGCCGCCGATGGGGCCTACGAGGCCATTAACGGCATGTCGGTCCAAATAGATAACCTTGAATCCGCCGAATACTATCCCGGCGACCGCGATAAGGCTTTGGTAAAGGGCCAGCGGCACCGCATCAAAATTGAGCTCTTTGATGATGAAAAGGTTATAGAGCGGGAATTCCGTGTTCCCTTTGGTCAGGATATGGTGTTGCTTTCGGTGCCAAAATTGGTAGCGGGAATAGAACCCTTTATTGAACCCTTTACGGTAAAACTTGAGCAGGCTAGCCAGGAATCTGGAGGTGTTCAGGAGCAGGAACACCAGCAGTTCGGCACCGATGCGGAGGGCCTGCCCCTCGAATCGGGCAGTCCATCGGCATCTCCAAGCCAGCAGTGACCGAAAACCAGCAGCCTAGCTACGCCGGGCTGCTGTTTCTTTTTTGTTAGAAATCTGTTAGTATCCAGTTATCATGGTTTATATCGATGTATTACTCCGGGTGCTGGGAAGTCTTGGTCTTTTCCTTTTTGGCATGAAGATCATGAGCGAAGGCATCCAGAAAACCGCCGGTGACCGGCTGCAGCGGATTTTAAATTTTATGACCGGCAACCGTTTTGCCGCGGTACTGACGGGTTTTGCTATTACCGCAATTATCCAGTCTTCGTCGGCCACTACGGTCATGGTGGTCTCCTTTGTCAATGCGGGGCTGCTCTCCCTCTTCCAGGCCATAGGCGTCATTATGGGTGCTAATATCGGTACCACGGTTACCGCCTGGATTGTTTCCCTTATCGGCTTTAAGATGAATGTGAGTGCTCTGGCCCTGCCTGCCATCGGTATCGGCTTTGTGCTTTACATGGCTATAAAATGGGGATTCAAAGACCAGGGAGAGGCCATACTCGGATTTGGTATCCTCTTTTTAGGACTCGATTTTTTGACCAAGTCCCTCCCAAAAATTGACCACGAGTCGATTGCGTTTATCGCGTCGGTATCGAATCTCGGCTTTGTGTCCGAAATGATTGGGGCCGCCGTTGGGCTTGGGGTTACCCTCATAGTCCACTCTTCCAGTGCTTCAACGGCCATATTCATTACTATGGCCTTTAACGGCATGATCAATTTCCCCATGGCTGCGGCCATGATTCTGGGTGCCAATATCGGCACCACCATCGACGCCCTCTTAGCTTCTATTGGTACCAAGGCGGTGGCAAAACGGGCCGCCTTAGTGCATGTCCTTTTTAATGTTATCGGTTCTATCGTGGCCTTAGCTGTCTTTGAACCCTTCCTTAAACTGGTAGATTGGGTAACACCGGGAGACCCCGCAGGGGCAGCAATAACGACCCATCTGGCCATGCTCCATACTCTTTTTAATTCCATCAATACTATTTTGTTCCTGCCCTTTATGAAACCCTTTGAGAAGCTGGTAACAATGCTTGTAAAAGAGGATCCAAGCGAAGTGCAGGCTGTCTACCGGCTGCCCTATACCGCCGCATCCATTCAGGAAACACCGGAACTCCAGATTCCCCGGGCTGAAAAAGAGATTCAGGATCTTGCATGCCTTGTCCAGGGGATGTTTGAACAGTTCCAAGAAGCTCTCAAGGCAAAACACTCAGGCAAAGTAGATGAGGTGGTGGAGCAACTTAAAGAAAAAGAAGACTATGCGGACCAGATGCGGGAGCAGATTAGTCGATTCTTGATAGAATGTACCCGCGCCCAGCTGAGCCCCCGTTCAGAACAGCGGGTTACCCAGCTGCTGCGTATTGTGGCCGATCTGGAAGATATGACCGACGACTGTTTTAGTCTGAGTCTGACACTGCAGCGGAGTCATCATAAAAAAATGGAGTTTGATCGGAAAGAGCTGGATGCCCTAGAGCCCTATATCCTCTTGGTCAGGGACTTTTTATCCTTTGTGAAGGAACATCTTGGTAAAAACCTTTCCGAAGAAGACCTGGAACATGCTAAGGCTCTGGAAGATAAAATTGACCAGTTCCGCAGCAAGCTGAAAAAGCTCGCCAGAAAGAATATAGAAAGCGGCGCCGATGTACGGACGGAACTTCTCTTTATCGACCTGGTACGGCGTATCGAAAAACTGGGCGATTATTCGTACAGCATTACCGAGTCATTAAGCCACATGCCATCTTAGATGTGCCGGGGCCGCTCCCGTTCTATCCGGGTTTCGCTGCCATGGCCGCTGTAAACCCTGGTTGAGCCTGGCAGCCCATAGAGCCGTCTCAGGCTGGCCTGGAGGGCTATCTCGTCTCCGCCGGGCAGGTCTGTCCTGCCCACGCCGCCTGAAAAGAGGGTGTCACCGGTAAAGATAATCCCCCTGTGTTCATCAAAATATGCCGCCGAACCGGGGGTATGTCCGGGGAGGTGAAGGACGGTGAAGGGGCCGATGCGATCTCCTTCTTCCACGATCCTGGAGGCTTCGGGAAACTGCCGTGGAAAGCGTTCTAAGAATGCAAGTCCTCCGACTCCAGCCAGATCCCGCCGGTGCCGGATAAGGGCGTTCTTTCCTATATAATCCTTATCCATGCGATGAATGATAATTTCCACGGGTATTTGCTTTTGTTCGTAATGGTTTCGTATGTCCGGAATTGCAAGAATATGATCAAAATGTCCGTGGGTACAGAGAATATACCGGGGAACTATCTTGAGGGCTTCCATTCGTGCTATAATCGCCTGAGCATCATATCCTGGATCGATGATGATGCCGATTCGTTCTTCAGTTTCAATGATATAGCAATTGGTGGCGATGGGGCCGACCGTAAGAGAATGAACCTTGTACTGCTGCATGGAGGAATAGTACCCTGAGACTGCAGGATTTTCTAGTCATTTTAGGAACTGCGCTGTTCTGGTATCTTGCTGTCCCTGCGATTGGAGCCTTTCATATCCGCAGTTTTTGGCGGCACTTAAGGTCCCGCTTCATAGCTTTGCAGCAACTTCCTTTGCTGAACTACCAGCTATCCCGCTTAAAAAATGAAAACCCAACCCAATATCGTTTTATTGGTTCTATAGAATCTGTTAGTGATGATGGCTTGCTCTGGGTAAGAAGCGAAAATCTTACGGTCGCGGTTTCTATGACCCGGGCCTGCATCTTTTTAGCTCCCCCTGAAGGGAGCGAAGACGGCAGCCTCCAGCGGCTCTCCTGGAAACATTTCCCTTTGGTATTGGAGGGTACAAAGGTTTTCATCGGCGGATCTTACTGTAATAAAGACGGCAGGAATGTCTTTTGCAGTACCAAGGAACAGCCCCTGGTTGTCATCCTCTTTGAAGGCGATGAACAGCATCTGGTGTACCGGGTCATTGCCGCAGCCCGGCAGCCCAATGAGTACTGGAATGGCCTCACACCCTACAGCCTTGTACTGGGAGTGGTTTCTGAACTTTTAATCGCCGCGTTTTACAGCGGCCGACCCGCCCTGCGTATGACCGTTTTGGCTGCGCTTACCGGGGTTTTTATCCCCCTTATGCCGCTTTTGCCGCCGGGGGTCCTGCTTACTTCCTTTTACCGGCGCTGGTGGCGTCGGGGGAGACTGTATCGCGTTTATAGGGATCTCTTAGAGTATATCTTAAGCGGTGAGTCTTCTGTCATAGCCGGCTATCAAGATTTGCCCATATTTGCTTGGGAAATAAAAAAAGCCGGCTTAGACGAGAATCACATAAAAATTTACAAACGCCGCAGCCGAATGCTGGAAATTTATGCCATTTCAGCTGCGGGCTTTGGTATATTGTGTAATATTTTTGTTGTGCTCTTTGTCCTTCAGTGGTTATTCCTCTGATTCGTCATTAGATTCATCATAGCTTTCATCGGAATACGACAACGTGTCGTCTTCGGTTTCCTGCGGGACTTCGGCCTCTTCGACAGTGTCCAGCGGAGCGTTTTCATCATTTTTGCTCCGGGCATGATTGACCGTCAGGGTCCTCCCGCGGAAGACTTTTCCGTTCAAGGCTTCTATGATGGTATCGGCGCACTCCTTGCGTACTTGAACAAAGGAATAATTGTCCAAAATGCGGATAAGGCCGATATCTTCTTTTTTCACATCCGTTTCAGATAATATGAGGGACAGAATTTCCCGGGGGAAGACCCGGCGATTTCGTCCGATACTGATAAAAATCCGCGCCGATTCTTCTTCTAATATATTCTGTTTTTTTTGTTCCCCCTCCGCAGGGCTTCCATTTTTATAATTCCTATGGGTATCAGAAAGGGGTTTGCGGTTCCTGCTATAGCCGCGGTTTCCTTTGCCGGTACGTTCCGTGGCTTGCTGAATCAGGTACGCCGCCACCCAGGACCGCATAAAAAAGGGTACCTGTTTCCGAAACAACGACCGATACTGGGCCAGAATCTCAGGATTTCCCTCCTGCTTAACGGTGTCCAACACGGTAGCAAGAAATGCCTTAACATCTTCTTCGTTGATAAAAGGAGGCATACGTTATTTCTCTCCCTGTTTTATTTTGTTTTGTAGTGTGGCATATTGTCCTGTTTTACTCAAGAGCTTCCCCGATTCTGCATACATAACGACTTTCATACATATGAAAACCAGAACGAAGCAGAACCCTGGAAAAACCCTCATAGAGGGATGGTAAGATAATCTGTGTATAACGGGCTTCTTTCTTACCCTGGCTGAGGTGTTCCAGCAACCGCGTAAGAAGTGCCTCGCCCAGCCCAAGCCCGCGATATTCAGTATATACTTCCAGCGCTTCAATACGGATAAGGTCATCATATTGATGAGCGGCCAGGTAGCCTGCAAAATCTCCCCGGCTTGTTTCGGCCACGATGTTTATATCGGATGGGAATTGCCAGGTTTTATTGAGTCCCTCAAGCAATGCTTCGGGCATCGGTGTTCCCGAATCCCGTTCAAAATTTGCCTGTAATTCGGTTATGCATTCTTCGTGTAGTTTACGAGCCTCTTCTATATCTTCTATAGTTCCGGGTCTGAACCGGAAGTCTTCCAGAACGAGATCCTCCGTTTCTTCCGGTTCTTCGCCAATTCTCTCAAGTCCCCATTCCTCCCTGAGGGCATTGTACCAATCGAGTATTGCCCGTTTCATTTCCCGTTCCTTAAAGGCGTACCAGAGACGTTCCACCGGAGGATGGTTAGAAAGTACATCCTTAAATGCCCGGAATACTCCGCGGCCTCGGTCCAGCGCGTTTGCAAGCTCGTTTTTAACCAATGGATTCCGCAACTTGGCGGTGAATTTTTCCATCAATCTAAAGCCATCATTGCTGGTCCATACAGGCAGGGGGATAAAACGATCCTCATCGTCTGGATCTGCGCCACCTTCGGCGATTTCTTCCAGGCTCGATACAATCCCTTCCTGGGTGTCCAATAAAAAATCTCCTTCCTGGTCTTCCATTGCAAATAGAATTTGGTCCAGGAGAGCTTCGTCGAGGTCGAACTGCATGACACCATTCTATGTCCGGCTCAAGCAGACGTCAAGTTTAATGACAGTTGACAGAAGGGCCTTCTTTTTAGACAATTAAATAAACTAATGTTGAAGGAGTCTGACATGAGCATAATTGAATATGTCGAGGCCCGGGAAATTCTGGATTCCCGCGGCAACCCCACTGTAGAAGTGGATGTGGTTCTGGAAGATGGTACCCTGGGCCGTGCGGCAGTTCCCTCCGGCGCTTCCACCGGCGAGAACGAAGCGGTAGAACTCCGGGACGGAGATAAGTCCCGCTACCAGGGCAAGGGTGTGCAGAAGGCCGTAGAAAATGTAAACAACATTATTGCTGCTGAAATTCAGGGTCTGGATGCCCTTGAGCAGGTCGATATTGACCGGACCATGATAGAACTGGATGGAACCGAAAATAAGAGCAAGCTCGGCGCCAACGCTATTCTTGGCGTGTCCATGGCTGTTGCTCGGGCCGCTGCGAATTACCTGGATATCCCGCTGTACCGCTACCTTGGTTCCTTCCATGCAAATCTCTTACCGGTTCCCATGGCAAACATTATCAATGGCGGCAAACATGCGGATAACAAGGTGGACTTCCAGGAATTCATGGTCATGCCCGTCGGAGCCCAATCTATCCGGGAAGCTGTGCGCTGGACCGCTGAAGTGTTCCACACCCTGAAAAAGCTTCTGAAAGACGCTGGAAAGAACACCGCTGTGGGCGATGAAGGCGGTTTTGCTCCCGATATTGCTAACGAAGAAGCCCTCGACTTTATTATGAAGGCTATTGAAAAGGCCGGTTACAAGCCCGGCGAGCAGATTGCCATTGCCTTGGATGCTGCAGCAAGCGAACTTTTTGAAGAGGGCGGCAAAAAGGGCTACAAGTTCTGGAAATCCAATCCTGATAAGCTTTTTACCAGCGATGAAATGATCGAAATCTACACTAAATGGATTAATAAATATCCGATTATTTCCTTAGAAGATCCCCTCGATCAGAACGACTGGGATGGATATGTAAAGATAACCCAGGCCCTGGGTAAAAAGGTCCAGATTGTGGGCGATGACCTCTTTGTAACCAACAAGAAGTACCTGGAAAAGGGCATTAAAATGGGAGCCTGTAACTCCATTTTAATCAAGGTTAATCAGATTGGTACCGTAACTGAAACCTACGAGACCGTTGAAATGGCCAAACGGGCAGGGTATACCGCCATCGTGTCCCACCGGTCCGGCGAAACCGAAGACAGCTTTATTGCCGACCTGGTGGTTGCCCTGGAAACCGGCCAGATTAAGACCGGTTCCATGAGCCGCACCGACCGGATCTGCAAATACAACCAGCTCATGCGGATCGAAGACATGCTCGAAGGTGTCTCTGAATACGCAGGCCGCAACGCTTTCTACAGCATTCGGAAATAGTTATAAGTAGTTATAAAGCCAGTTAAAAGCTCTCGCTTTTAACTGGCTTTTTTTTATCCCTTCCAAAGAGATCTAATAACTGGTCCAAAGAGGGCGTTAATAAAGCCAGCCCCCAGAATAGCCCAAAGACTGTTCATTTTGGTAAAAGCGCCAATATAAAAGGTTGCGATGGCAAAAAAGAGGAGCAGGGGATCCGCCGAAGCGGGCCGCAGCACCCACAGGGTCATGAGCATCATGGCCAGGCTTCCGGTGCGCAGCGCCGTATTAAGGTTTTTTTGATTCACCTGCACTCGATTTGCCATAAAGACCGTGAGGGCAATCATACAGATTGGAAACGTAACCACCGACAGGGTTGCCAGCAAAGCGGTCAGCAGCCCCCCATGGTACCAGCCGACCATGGTTGCTGCATTTAGCGCAATAGGACCCGGAGTGGACTGGGCAATAGCAATCAGAGAACGGAAGCTTTCTTCATCAACCCAATGAGGGACGACTGCATTTTTTATGATGCCTACGGTTGACCAGCCGCCTCCAAAGGCAATAATACCGATCTTGAAAAAGGTCCATACTACTTGGAGGGTTTCCATACTCCCTCCATAATATACAGGACCGCAAGGCCTCCGAGAAGTATCGGCAGACTATACCGCGGGAAGAGAACAAGGAGCATCGTAAGGGCTGCCAGTTCAATGAGCCGTACGAGCTGGGCTCTGCCGGCACTGTCCTTTATAAGCCGATTCCCGTTTTTCCAGACCATGGCCGCCACAATTCCCGGCACAACAGCCCCGGCGCCATCCAGGAACCGTTTCACTATCGGCAGTGAGCCGTAGGTTGTGAGGAGAGAACTAACCAGAATAATGACAAGAAAGGGCGGTAGAATTACTCCAAAAAATGCTGCAACCGCACCCCAAAAGCCGCAAAGTTTAATTCCCACTAAAATGGAAGTCGAAAGGGCTAAGGGCCCAGGGTACGCCTGGGCTTGGGCAAAAATATCATAGTATTCTTCTTCTTTCATCCATCCCCGTTTTTCTAGGCTGTTTCCGATGACCGGTACGATCACATAGCCTCCGCCAAGGGTGATAGTGTTTATCCATGAAAACAGGGCGAACAGTCTCCATGGAGTAGGCAAAATTTGTTTATTTTCCATAAAACAGATGATGTCAGGAATTATCAGTTAATACAAGCGTGGTTTCAGCCTTTGCGCCTAGGGGAAACACCACATAAAAACAGGCTCCGCCGCAATTGTCCCAGCGAAGATTGCCCCCTAGTTGTTCTGCAAGCGCAATAGCCAGCTGCATACCAAGTCCTTTTGATGTGGTAATAGAAAAATTGTCTGGTAATCCGGGGCCGTTGTCCTTGTAATGTAAGGACACAAATTGGTCCTGTTTTTTTAGAATGAGGGTAAAGCAGGGATCTTTGTCTTTTGGGATGCCATGTTTCAGGCTGTTTGTCACCAATTCATTGAGCAGGAGCCCGAATGTAATTGTCTTATCCAGGGGGGCATGAATTTCATCGGTTTGTATATCTATATTAATGGGTTTTAATACGTCTTTAAGACTGATAACTAACTCCATTATTTTCTGACCATAGATCCCGAGGTTAATGTATTCTTGGTTTTCAGTTTCATATAACATCTGATGCACCAGTAACATGGATGCGATGCGGCCTTCCATGGCACTGCGGAATTCTTCTATGTTTTTGCTGTTCTCGCTCTGGAGCCTCACCATGCTCAAAATAAGCTGGAAATCATTTTTAACCCGATGATGGACTTCCTTTATGAGCATGTTTTTGCCCTGCAGCGCCTCATTTAACTCCTTTTCATAGGCTAAACGGGCGTTTTTTTGCACTTCGAGCCCCTTCATTAATTGAAGAATTGCGTTTTGTATCTGTCCCAGATCCGGTGTGGGGTCTGGATCAAGTTCTGTAGTTTTAATGCTGCCAGCTTGAATCTGTTCTGTCAGCGACACAAGTTGCCGAAGCCGAGCCCCAAAAAGCGGCCCATACAAAAGCCGGGTTATACCGAACGCCAAAACCATGACAAGGATAATGAGCCCCAATTCCTGATAGAGGATCGGCAGCACCCGGTCGGTAACGACCGAATAGGGAATGCCGTACACGACAAACATATAAGGGTCTTTATTCTCTGAAACGCGGAGCTTTTTATAACCGTAGTAACGCTTAAAACCGTCGGATCCGACATCCAGAAATACGCCCTGGTCTGCTCCCTGCTGTATCCGGTTCCAAATTTCATATTTTATTGGCTTCCCTATCGGGTTTGTTTCCAGTGAAGGGTAAAAGTAAAGCCGCGTTCCATAGCGGTCAGCAATTCCAAGTACAGTGTTGTTTTGTTTTTCTATGCTGTTCATATAGGATTCATAGGAACTGAGTTTGTAGGTTGCAGTTATTGCACCCTTAAGCTCTCCTTTATCGGATATAATGGGATATGCATAGGAGAATGACGGAGTGTTTTCTACGAGGCCTACAATATAGGAGCCGGGGGAAAATTCCAGGGTCTTAAAAACCGCCTCTATATGGGGCCGGCCTTTAACGGATGTGCCTGGCGCAAGCCGGGAAGAGGCTACCACAATCCCCTGGTTGTCGGTAACCGTAAAATTGAGGTACGCTTCGTTTGCCGCATGCATGTTTTTAATGATCGGCGTCATTAGTTCTGCATTAAGTCGTTTAAATTCCGGGAGATTTGCCAATGTGGCCAATATCTGCCGGGTCGATTCAGTAATGCTAAACTGCAGGGCCGCTACGCTGCTCGCCTGTTTCAGTGCCTCCTTGGCGACAATATCTTCGAATTGCCGGGCCCGCCTTCCTTCCGAAAGCCCAATAATAAAAAGAGCGGGGAGCAAAGCTAAAAGCACAATGTAGTACTGGGCTTTTTGAATAGAAATGGGTTTTATTCGGGACTTTTTGTGTTTCATTTACAGCACCCCCTTATATTTTAATACAGAAATGATAATTTTACCCTATTTCCAAGCTCTCTATTTTTATTTAAAATCATTTCCATGACTTTTAAACAGTTTTCCGGTATTGTGGAACTAAGAACTAAGATTGTCAGTATATCCACCTATATCATCAGCCTTCTGTATAGCATTTATAGTGTTGGTTCCGTATCTCCCCTTTTAGCGGCTTTGGTGTTCATTGCAGCCCTGGCAGTGGATATGGGGACCACTGGCTTTAATAGCTACTTTGACTGGTACCGTAATGTGGATGACAAGCGGTTTAACCGGGAAGACGCGAAAGTCCTGGTTCACGAAGGGGTGTCTCCGGGGAGCGCTTTGCTTGTCAGTATGCTCTGTTATCTTTTCGCCATGCTGATTGGGCTGGTCATTATTTTTAAGACAGGCCCCCTGGTGCTGCTTCTGGGAGCCCTCTCGCTTTTGGTAGGCTTTTTTTATTCCGGCGGGAGTAGGCCAATTTCCTCAACCCCCTTAGGCGAACTCTTTGCAGGCGGATTTTTGGGCTTCGTTTTTTTTATTATCAACTATTATATTCTTACTGGTCATGTTGTCTGGCAGGCTGCGGTGGTTGCGCTGCCCCAAACCCTGGCAATTGCGGCTATTCTTTCGGTCAACAATGCCTGTGATATGCGGGGAGATGCTGAGGCGGGCCGCAAAACCCTGGCTATAGTACTAGGCCCTGTAGGGGCAGAAATATTGGTCTATGCCGAGGGGCTTGCAGGGCTTATCGGCCTTGGCTTACTGGCTTGGTTTAAAATCCTGCCGCCTCTAACCGGCTGGTTGTCTGTTGCTGCGGCAATTGTGGTGATTCGGGAATATTTTAAAATGCATAAGCGGGGCTATTCCCATGATACCAAGGGACCCAATATGCAAAGTATTTCAAAAATTTTTATAATACAAAGTTTTGTGTATATTGCGGGCATTTGTTCATCTTTTTTGCATTTATGGTAAGGCTGGTGTACCATTATAGGTATGATGGACCGGCGGACTGTTTGGAGTATATGTATCTTTTTGTTTGTAGCCCTATGGCCCCTTGCCTCCCAGGAAGTTACTATCAGAGTCGTATGCGACGACAACTATCCGCCCTATG
>JAIWNU010000156.1 GCA_020216655.1 Treponema sp.
TACCGGCTTGAGCTTGTGGTAAGGCCTTCCAGGTTATCTTCGTAGACCCCTTCGAGCCTGCTCAGGTGAACCTTCCGGCTGGCGGCCGCTTTCCCAAAGGCTTGTACGGCGGCGCTCTTGAGCTCCGCTTCGCTTGCCGTCCCGGCTATATAGGCATCCAGGGTCTTCCGGTACTGGGCCCGGGCCTCCTCTTGTTCCTTTGCATCATCGCTGTAGCAGGTGGTAAGGGCCCGCTTGGCATCATCACGCTTGTTCCGGCTCCAGGTTGCAAGTTTCACCAGTGCATCTGAAACATTGGTGATTGTGCTGCCATGCTGTTCTAAACCGGAGGCGATCCAGTATTCCTTGTATCGATTGATTTCATCATCCGTAAGCTTCTTATCACCGTTTGCACTTTTTATTGCTTCCTCTAAATCATACCATGTAAGGACTGATCCAGTGTTTTTTACACCCTCCAGGGTGGCAATGCGGGCGTTGCTGGTTTGGTAGGCGGCTAAAGCTCTATTCTGCGCATTCACCTTTGATACCAAATCCGCGGCTCCGTTTTCTCTTGTTGTTTTATATGTGCGAAGTTGCCCGTCTATTGAATTATCCTTTACCTGTTGCCATTGGTTTGCATTATAAAAACAAACCACAGCTCTTGTATAATAAACTGGAGCCCACACGAAAGATATAGTACCGAGAAGAAGCATTGCATAACCTTCTGATCGCTCATCATCGATCCAATTATCAAACATTCTTGAAATATTTTCATACTCCATTGTTACCGACGCGTAGCTGAATGCAGCTTTTGTATTGGTACTACCCCCATTTCCTAATTCCTGCATGATAATTAAAAATTCCAGATCTTCTTTTTGTTTTTCACTCAGATGTTCATAGGCTGCTTTTCTTTGCTGAGCCAATGGACCATCTCGGTAATTATTCATAACAACATCCACATCTTGCCACCGGCAATTCATGCTACCAATATGGTTTTCAAGTGATTCTGCTGTTTGAACTTCATTCCCAAAACCATCAAAGGAACTATCCTTTACATAGTTATTTTTCACCAATTCATTCATAAGGTAATCCCGGGCCAGGGTCCAGTTGGTAAAGGTATTAATATTATCCAGATGGTATGTTGCCATCCGTTTTGCCCATTCTCGTATCTGCCTTTCATAAGCACTCGATGTTTGGGTATCCTGGCTCTCCTTCTTCATGGTGTTAAAATAATCCTTTAACTTTTCCTTTTCTGCTTCATCTATTAGGGTCAGTCTGTATCCATCTGTATAATTCAACCGAAGGTGTCCCTGGTCATCTATGGTAAGTACATCCTTTAATCCAGCATCCTTTATATCAGTTTTCACTTCATAATCATTATAATTTATAGTCCCTGCTGAATAGAGACTTTCCATATAAGTTTTGTATAGATCACTGTTCCTCTGATATTCCTTCGCAAGCTCTTCGCCAATGAGGTCCCTCACTTTGTAGGTGAGGAGCATCCGGTCAAAGCTGTTCTGGTATTCCCGATACAACTGATTATAGGCTGCATCCTGATAGGGTCGTTCTGTAGCATCTGCTGCATAGAGGTCCTTCAGGGCCTGGAGGGCTACTTTAGCCCGGTTTTGTCGTTCCTGGGTATACGCTAATTCCGCAGCGGGCCCCCGGTAGGTGGTTCCAGCGGTATCATCGGTGTCCAGGTACGCCGTACTGGCCCAGCGCCGGATGGCATCTTCTTTTTCATAATCCTGCCGGGCTGTTTCGAGGGCATCGTACAGGTTCTTTGTTTGGCCATAAAGCGCATCATAGGCTGCTCCAATGCCTGCAAAATCCTCTGCAGCCCTTTCATAGGCTCCAGCCTTTGTTTCATACTCGGACTGCTTGTCCTGTATCTTTTTGGAAAGGTCTGCCAGGTCTTCTGCGAGCGAATCTCCAGCTTCATACTTCATGATTTCAGCGCCGGTTCGGGCCAGGTTCATCTGATCCGAAGTAAGCCGTGAAAAATTATACCGGTACTGGTTATATTCACTGGAATAGTCAGCCCGGATCTGGCTCGGTATATAGGCGATGCTGTTTTCATCCCAGGCTTTGCCGGGGTTTGTCAGGTATTCGCCGATTTTTTGCCGGAAGTCTGTCTCCGCAGCAAGGGCATCGAGCTGCTCTTTCCAGGTACTTAGGCTTGATGAAAGATTCCTGGTTGCGAGGGCAACACTGTCATAGGCATCTGCCAGAGTTCCCTCCTTCCAGCTCAAGGCGGCCCGGCCCTGGAGTGCTGCTCCCTCTGGAGTACCTGCTGCCTCCCACGTCAGGTCATTGGTATCTTTAAAATTCCCATCCTGGAGGTATATCCGCCAATTATTCACTCCGGTTTCGCTGCTTTTTGCCTCAGATGAAACCTGACTTTGCCATGCTTGAGCATACTGGAGCCTGCCCTGCAACTCTGCAAGCCCCGTATAACTGTTCTGTATAGTTTCCTGGAGCCAGGAACTGAGCCACCGGGTGTATACATCATCTAATGAGGCTGCATTCTGGCCGCGGCCCAGGGCTTCCATAAAGGGGTCATCCAGATTGCCTGTGGCAATAAATCTCCCTAAGGCAAGCCGGTCCTGTACTGAAAGGCTTGTCTGGTCCATGGCATAACTATAGGAATCACCTGAAATGCTCATTCCCGCATAGGAGTGGCTTTTTGCAAGCATTCCCGCAAAGCGATCAAGATTGGCTTCGATATCCTTAACAAGGGCTCCCTTCCCTGCATCGGAGAGCCTTTTCATCAGGGCTGTCCGTTCTGTATCATAGCGTGCTTCATCACCCTGCCAGAGGAGCTTTTTAAGATAATATTCGACCCCTGTTCCATAGAAGGGGCTATTTACATCTATACCAGAAAAAACCTCCCGGCCTAAGACAAAGTCGGCCTGTTTTACCTGACTCAGCAAGCCCGTTGCATACTCGTCATCCCCTAGATTTAAGACCTCTATAATAGAAGAAAATATATCTTCATGCTTCTTCAGTTGTTCCGCTAAAAGGAGTGCCACTGCCCGCTCCTCATATACAGCCCCGCTCCCTGCTTCGGCACGGATACTGTCCAAAACACCAACAAGGGCTGGCATAAGGTTTCCTATGGTATCCGCCGAAATATCACCGGGTTTGAGTGTATCCAGATCAAGGCTGACGATACTGGTACTTACGAGATTTTCCAGCCCTTTTATATCCATATTGATGAACAGGTCGTAGAGTCTCCGCTTTTGCACTGCCCCATTAAGGATCCCCGGGTCTGTGTTATGTAAAAGAGCATACTGAATATCCAGTTGTACCAGGGCTTCATCCACTGCCCGGGTGCGAAGGTCTTCATTGGCATAGGCGTGGCCTGCTGCAGCATCCCTGGTAAGAATTGTGTTCCACTCGGATCGGTCCTTATCTGAAAGGTCCCCTGCATGGGCGATAAGGGACCGGGCAATCCGGTGAACTACTTCCGCTTCTATCTCAGCCCTGCTCAGCCCCCCATAGGATTCTTTACCAAGGTTAAGGAGGAGACAGAGGGGCCGTCCATCATCGGCTTCGGTACCGGCGTAGAGAGTCTGCTGAATATTCTGCAACGCAGCGATGCTTTCCATTTCCTGCTTGATGCTTTCCTGCAGTGTTTCTGGTGATGTGGGATCCCCCCTATTCCCCTCGTACCTTCCTTTAGCAGCCACATAGCTAACAAGGGCTGTCTCCCAACGGTTTATGTCTTCTTTAAACCATGAGGGGCTGTTTGAGAGGGCTGTTTCCAGATCTGCAAGGAGACGTCCCAGAGCAGCTTCGGTACCACCTGGAGCTTGTAAGAGGGCAGCACCAAGATCAGCCGGGGAAGGTAATACGCCATAGGGCAGGCTGGATAAGCCTAAGGCAGAGATACTTCCCTGAAAGTGTGCCCAGAATGCGTCCTGGGCTCCTGCTGCCCCCAGGGGACTTTCCTTTCCATAACGTTCATAGGCTTGCTTCCTGCTCTGGCTCCGATGCAGTTTGGACTGGCTGTCCCTAAGACTCAATGATACCAGATCTAGGCCAGATTGAGTTACACAGAAACCCCGTCCCTGGAGGAAGGATTCAACCATAGCATCTGATCCGGCCAGGGCTTCCAGTTCAGCCCTGTAACGGCTTCGGTCAGCACCGGAAAGGTCCATCAAGGTTGATTGCAGCTTTGTAAGGCTTGTAATGATTGTACGGGCTGTTTCAGTATCCATATTGGAACTTAACGTGGAAAGGCTTACAATCCCTTTAATCTCTTCACTTGCGGAATCATCCGGATGTACAAAATACTCCAATACAGCGAGTTCCCTATTAAGCCATTCAGAGAGATAGGTCCGTTCCGCCAGATCAAGGTCAGCAGTAAGCCGTTCCCGGAGCCTTTCTTCGGTAAGGGTTTCCCCATGTTCCAGCGTACCACCCCGGCTCTCATACCATCCACTCCAGCTGGTACTCGCCAGAAGTCCGATGCTGTCAAGACGGTCCTCCAGCGCGGTCTTTGCTTCCGCTCTAGCTGCCTCTACAATAGAGCATACCAGGGTTTCATACCTGTTTTTATCTTTGCCACCGGCCCCATTATAGGCTTCAAGGGCTTCTTCCAGGGCATGATACCAGGAGGAATGTTCATCAATCCCATAGGCTTCGATTTGTTTTGGTAAATTAGTGGTATCCTCTAGTATGCCATCAACATACTGTTGCAGTTCCGCCAGGGAATTTCCGCCAGTCTCAGCCTGCACGAGGCTTTTTAAGAGAAGTCCTGTCCGTTCTATCTGTTCAGCAAGACCATATTGTTTTGCCTTTTCCAGGTAGCGGACATAGGGGGCCTCATCCCCTTCTTTAGCAAGGAGGCCATAGGTTTCAAGGAGTCCCTTATAGACCGTACTGAGTTCTCCCTTTAAATAATCCGTTGAACCGACCGCTAATATAGACATCTTTAAGGCATAGGCCTTATTCAGTTCTTCCAACTCCTGGTCTGTCCGGGCCAGATCCTGGGCAGCCTGATTCAGCCGATCCCGGGCTGCCTGTACATTCGATCCGGCCTGGCTCAGTGCTTCCTGGGCACTTCGGTAGGTATTCAGGGCTTCATCATATCTGGCCTTGGCAGCCTTCCAGACAGCCACACTCTCCGCATCGGTGGTCCGGCCTGCGGTCAGGTCCTCCGCATACTGGGAAACCGCCTGGGCAATAGCCACCCGTTTCGACCAGTAGGATTCAACTGCCTGGGCCCGCAGAAGTTCAATCTGATATTCATCAAGATGAAAGTCCTCACTGGTCTTGTTGCTGTTAAGAACATCCACCAGGGCGCCCGCACCGCTGCCGATGGCGAGCCCGAAATCCCCGGTAAGGGTGTTCAGGGCCTGTTTGGCCTGTTCAGAATACATCTCATAATTCTTTATCCATCGTTTGGTCTCGACCCCTGCCTGAATAAGATCCGGATCAAAGAGATCACCGAGTTTTTCTTTGGTTCTTCTGGCAAGGTCCATAGCTGCTGCTTCTTGGGGGATGTTGGTTATCGCACTACAGATTTCAAAATAGAGCCTATGTTTTACATTATAATTGGCAAGGGCGGCCTCGTAATCGGCTACAGCCTGGGCGTGTTTGGTATCATAGTTGTTTACCCAGTCCTTCCATCTATTGGTCTCCGATTGGGCGGCCAACAATTGATAATAGAGAGTATTCTTCTTGTTTAATAATTCCTTTTTTTCTGCTTCGCTGAGATCCGGATCCCCTGATAAATTTTCATAGTTTTTTTCAGCTTCATTATATTCTGTCTCTATGGTTTTCTGCTTTTTAAATGCGGTATTGTACCATTCAGTTACATTTGCAAGAGTATATTCCTTAATAATTTTTTTTGAGTTAAGGATTTGTATATCAGACTTATAATCATCCCTCTGTTCATACCCGTTTCTTGCGGCGGTCCAGACCTGTTTCAGCGTCTGATCCACCCAGGTGATAAGCGCCGGGTCCCCCATGGCGGGAACAGGAGTAGAATTTTTCTTTTTCAGCTTATCAATCCAGTACTGGCTGCTTTCCCGGGCGCTTACCACCATGGTACCGCTGGTAACATAGGTGTCCACCCAGGCTCTTGCCCGGTCAGCACCGGCCTGGCTGCGCAGGTCCGCATCCTTCTGGAACTCTGCCTTTGCCTCCGCAATAGCCTGTTCCAGGGTATCGCTGGCCCGCTTAAAGGTTTCCTCCCCGGCCTGGAACAGACTCCTGGCTTTGCTTTCCCAGACTTGTTGTTCCTTTTCCAGGCTTGCAAAGGCCTTGGTCCAGGCTTCTTCCCCTTCGCGGTACCGTTTTCCCGCTTCCTGCTCCCATTCGATTCGGCGGAGCATGAACCGTTCTTCCGCCTTCTGCCAGGCATCGAGTCCCCGCTGGAACTGTTCTTTGTAGGCCGCAAGCCAGTCGGCCCCTGCCAGGGCCAGGTCTCCGGTGCCGGCCGATGCGGCTTCTATTTGGGTCTGCAGGGAGGCAAAGCTCTGATCCAGGCCGGACTGGGTCTCCCTGATAAGCTGGGCAACAATGGCCGAGGCAGCCTCGCTTTCGCTTTTTTTCCTTAAGCTGTATACATCGCCGGTACGACAGGCCACAAAGAGCCGTTCTTCCTGGGAGGCCAGGGCTTCCAGTTCTTTTCGCTTCCGGTTTACAAGCCGCTCTCCAAGGGCTTCAAGCTGGGACGCAAAACGAGCCCTCCCCTCTAGCGCCACGGAACCTAAAAGTTCAGGGGTATAGGAAGCCATGAGGGTTCTGAATTGTTCCAAGGCCTGTTCCCGCCCCTGGGCAACCTGGTTCTGCCATGCAACCCTGTCCGCGGCGAGCCGGTCCAGGCCTCCATCTTCGGGCCGAATCACCAGGGGATCCCCGGTGGCACTGTCATAGAGAATGTTTCCTGCATCATCAGTTTTATAAAGGTAGGCAAGATTTGCCTTCCGCACCGCAGTACTTTCCGCGGCTGAAAGGCCCGCTGCCCGCTCAGGGAAAAAGCGCCGTTCGAGCCACTGGGTAAAGCGGCGTTCTATCTCTTCCCGGGACCATGCATCGAGCCGTTTGGCTGCCGCAGCCCGTTCAGTCTCATCCTCATAGAGTGTCAGGGCAAGCCGCTCCCAGGCTTGCCGGGCAAGAGTAATACCGCTGTCGGCGGTTCTCATCCATGTACCAGGATCCAGTGCCATATCCGCCCGGGAAAAGGAATATTCTACGGTTCCCGTATCAAAACCCTTTACATCGGGCTTTGTATCCGCATTGAGATGCAGATGGGCCAGAACCAAAAGGTTCATCAACAGTAAGGATACTTTTTGGAAATTGGATTTCATGACTGGGCTCCTTCTGGTAAGGATGATGATCCCGCCTCCTGCGGGATGCTTGGTATGGTAAAGTCCGGCCAAAGTCTGGCCAGGGCAGGAATGAGACTGATAGAAGACAGGGCAGAGGCGCTCACCCCCAGGGTACTCACCAGGGCAAGGGAACGAACTACCTGGTTTGCCGCTCCGGGGAGGAATAAAAAGGGCACCGAACCGATGACAGTAGTAAGGCTTGTGGCGGCCAGGGCCGAAAAACGCCGGCGCAGGGTCCGGTATAGATGGCCTTCCCGGCGGACTGGCCACCCTTCCCGGAGGGCTTCTACCGCTAAAACCGCCGCGTTAACCGCGATACCGCTCACGGCCACAAAGGCGCAGGCGAGGGCCAGATCGATTGCCGAACCGGAGAGAACCGTCGCAAGGGCAGGTATGGCTAAAGAAGGGGGGACAACTGCGAGAACCGGAAGAGGGGCTAAAAAGGATTCGGTGGCGGCGGCGATGACCATAAAACAGAACAGGAGGGCCAGCATGAAATAGACCGTCATGCGGGAGAGGGATTCGGCTGCCTCTATCGCATCCCGATCAAATTCGACCGAATAACCTGGCGGAAGCGCTTCTTTGGCGAATAGGGGGCGCAGACGGTCCCGGATCCTGCGGGGATCCATGGGACGGGTGCGGACAGAAAGGGAAGCCACCCGGCGCCGGTTTTCCCGCCGGATAGATGAGGGTTCCCGGTCACCGGTCTCCGTGAGGACTTGGGAAACCCTGAGAGGGGCCGTTAGGGGTATGGAAAGGAGGCCGCTTCGATCTATCCGGTCTTCCGTACCATATTGGAGCCGAACATCCATTTCGCCCCCTTCGGCAACCCGTTTGTAAATGACCGGTCCATAGACTGACCTTTTCAGTGTATCCGCCAGAGAAGCGGTGCTGAGACCGAGGGCTGTCATTTTTTCCCGATCCGGGATAAGGCGGCTACGAAGGCTCCCTTCCTTAAAATTGAGCACCGCTTCCCGGACTTCTCTGTCTCCCTGGCAGCGAGATGCGAGCCTTCGGGCTATGTCCTTACAAATTCCTGCGTCATCCCCTGCCACAGTAATGGTCCAAATTCGGTCCCGGGAAGAGGCTTCGGGGATAAAGACAAAGCCGCCGTATATTGGAATGGAACGGACAAGGGCCCGAAGCTGTTCTACCGTTTGTTTACGGGGATCAAAGGATACGAGGAGCGAAGCGGAACCGGTCCGTGCGCTGGTCTGCACGGCCTTGATGCCATCCTTGTTACGCAGGGATGAGACATAATCAGCAAGTCCTTCGTTTACCTTTTCGGCCAGCAGTCCGCCCTCAAATTCTATCTGGGCATAAACAGAGTCTTCCGATGGGAGGGGTGCCGTATCGGCCCCGGCGGCTATCATGGCGGCAAATCCCGCAATTGAGAGGGCGGCAAAGACCAGCACCGTAAGCCGGGGATTCCGGTAGGAAAGGAGCATCAGACGCGATGTAGATCGGCGCGGTGCGGCGGATAAGCGCTGCAATAAGGAGCGAAGCGGCACTATGGACCGTTGCAGCACAGAGAGACGGCGCGGTACGGCGAACCGGCGTTGCACAGAGAAACCGCGCGGTGCAGTAGCCTGGTGCCGCAGGGTGCGCCGCAAGAAACGCCGCAAGATACGCCGCGCCCGGTCTTTCAGAGTCTGTATCCAGGGAACCGGAAGGGAAAAACCAATAAGGGGAGGCAAAAAAACTAAGGATACGAAGAGAGAAAGGGCAGAACTAACACCGATACCCCAGGCGACCGCGCTGATCAGTGCAGAATCGGAACCGATCAGAGCCAGTGGAAGCAGGGCCGCAATGGTGGTGAGGGTGCTGGCAAATAGGGACGGGGCTAAAGAAGCGAGGGCTTTTTGTTTGCCTACAGTATTTCTAGCGCCTCCGATTCGTTCAAAGACTAAAATAGTACCGTCCACTGCAGCCCCTACCCCACAGGAAAGACCCGCAAGGCTTAAGCGGTCCAGGGGAAAGCCAAAGAGGCGCAGCAGGGCCGCCGAAAACAGCATAATGAGGGGAACCGAAAGGAGCCCCATCAGGGGATCGGCACCGATAAAGAGAAGCACCGCCAGGGCAACCGCCCCCGTTCCCTGGAGGGCCGCTGAGAATACGGACCTGAGAGCCCGTTCTTCCTCTTCACCCCGATCCGAAAGAACCCGGAATTCCAGCGGGAGATCAGAAAGTTCTTGTATGGTGCGCTTGATATCCCGGGAAAGCTTACCCATGGCAATGCTGCCCTGCTGGGCCCGGGAAGATCCCATGACTGAAATAACCGCTGCATTTTTCCCGTCCAAGCGGGCAAGGATTTCTGGATATCGGTCCCGCTCCTGGATGGTGCCCAACTGAGAAAGGGGAACCACCCCTCCTGAGGGGAGATTTACCAGCCGGCTCCGCAAGTCCTGGACCGAGGGGGATTTTCCGTCCAGGCTTATCATAATTTCCCGATCCCCGCTCCGAAAGGTTCCGGCGGGGACTAAAAGATCCCCTTCTGCCAGTTCTCGGGCGAGCATCCAGGGTTCTATGCCCCGGGCAGCGCAAGCTGCTTCATCCAGCTTGATACAGAGCTCCGGAAGCCCCGTACCGGCCAGTTCCACTTCCCCCGCATTCTCAAGCCGCTCCAGGGCAGGTTTTACCCTCCGTTCCAGCATGGTTCCAAGGGACAGGGCCGTACCCGTATTGGCCGAAGGGGAAAGGCCTTCTTTAGCGAATACCGCTGCGGACCAAAGGGGAATCCGGCTGTCCCGGGAACTCGTGATTTCTGGCCGCTGTGCAGAAGGCGGGAGGCCCTCATAGACAGCCTGGGCCGCATCTCTGACAGCCTCGTATATGCCCTTGTTTGATCCAGAAAACTGGGCCAGCACCCTGACCTTGCCCTGCTCGCTGGTGCTGACAAGCCGCTTTAGACCTGGAATAGCAGAGAGGGCATCCTCCAGGGGAATGGCGACGGTCCGTTCCATTTCCTCTCCGTTAATGCCATAGTGCCGTATCGTAATCGCATAGGAAGCATCAGCGGAGTCTTTCCCAGCGGGACCTCCTTCCATAAGGAGCAGCGAAAGAGCAAGGAGTACAGCAAAACAAAGCAAGGCCAGGGTTCTCAGGGGCTTATCAAGCAGCATGGGAAGCCTCCCGGCGGAACAAAAAAGGAACAAGCAGGGGCGGAAAGGCAAGGAGAGAAATCAGGGTACTGGCCGCAACGCCGCCAAACATGGCGGCCGCCATGGACCTTTGGGAAGGTCCCAGGGGAGAAACGATGACCGGCAGCAGGGCCAGCAGGGTTGTTGCGGTGGTAGCCAGAACAGGCCGGAGCCGTTCCCGGGCGCCCCGGTATACCGCTGATACCGGCTGCAGTCCTTCTCCCATCTTGTCCCTTCCCACTTCGTACAGAATAATGACGTTATTGACCGCAAGTCCAAAGAGCACCACAAGGCCAAGGACGGATCCAGAATCCAGCCCCGCACCAACAACAAAAAGAGCAGGCCCTGCCCCTGCAAGAGAAAAGGGAATACTTACTAGGAGGAGCAGCGGAAGGCTAAAGGATTCAAACTGGGCTGCAAGAGAGAGATATAACAGAAGAATAACGAGCAAAACAGTAAAAAGAAGCGTTTTTTGGTACCGGACAAAGGCTGATTGGTCCACATAGGAAAGGCCCTTGAGGTCCTTGACCGCCCGTTCCAGGCTACTACTTAAAGATTGTCGGCTCTCTGAGCGGGGGAGCACATCAATATAAACCACATCGGAACGGTCAAGCCGGGCCAAAGCGGCTTCGCTTTCCCTTTGTTCAATCCGAGCGATGCTTCCTAATAAGACGGGGCTTTTCCCGCCCTCGTTTGCAGGGAGCATTTCTAAACTGCCAAGAGCTTCGCCGCCGAACTTTTTGCCCGACACCCGTATATCGATAGGCCGGCCATCCCGCTCCATCCGGGCCGCCACAAGGCCATCGGTATAGGCCATGAGGGACCTGCCGACAGAGAGAGTGGAAAGCTGGGCCGAGGCGGCCATATCCGGCTTGAGGGTGAGCCGTATTTCCGGCCTGAGCAGGGCGGGCCTCCAGGACAGGCTCGCTCCAGGCAGACGGGACGCAAGCTCATCCATAATAAGCTTCCGTTCCGCCTGCAGTGTATCGGGATTCTCAGCTTTAAGAGCCACGGTGTAACCGGAAGAGAGGCCAAGGATGCTCTCTATCTTGTCCTGGGGAGGCTCAATGCGCAGGCTGGCATCAAAAAGGCCTTCCCGGTCTAGGTAATTTCGAACCATAGAATAGATTGATGAAATATCACCGGCCTGTTTTAAGAAACAACGGAACTGAACCAACTCCTTCCGGTATTCTGTGGAGGATCGCCGCAGGCTGTCCTCCGTTTCCGAGCCTGCCCTGCCAAAGACCGATGCAAAGGAAGGAAGTCCTGAAAGCAGGTTTCCAACGGCTTCGCTGTGCAGGGCGACCACATCCAGGGCCGTGCCCGGCGGAAAGGCAAGCTCGAGACTGAGTTCGTCGTAGCCCCCAGAGGGGGTAAAGCGGACCGGCCGGCTTATTAAAAGCAGGGTGCCTCCGATGACCGTCAGGACCGCTATACCCCAGAGCAGGCGGGGGCGGCGGAAGGAGAAGCGCAGCAGTTTTCCGTATAAATTGTCAATCCAACACAGGAGGGTCCCTTTGGCAGGTCGAGGGCTGTCTCTTTGGGAACTGCCCGATCTGCCGCCAAGAACCTCATGGCCAACTACTGAATCGCGGCCTTTCCAAAGGAAATGGTACAGTGAGGGCAGGATAAACTGGGCGTAGACCCAGCCTGCGGCGACCATGGCGACGAGGCACACTGCCATATCACCGAAGAGGCTCCCCAGGGGGCCGGGCAAAAACAGAACCGGCACAAAGACGATAGCCGTGGTGATGGTGCTGCCCAAGGATGAGGATGCCACCGTGGCAACAATATCTGCCACCGCGGCGGCCCTGGGTCTTTCAGCCCTGGG
>JAIWNU010000157.1 GCA_020216655.1 Treponema sp.
GACCTCAAACTTACCACTGAGCACATTAAAGATTTTATACAGCTCATAGAAGGGGTAAAGAATATCCAGGTTGTGGAAGATTCTTCGGTGGACCGGGGCGGCTGCATTATAGAAACCGATTTTGGCGAAATAGATGCCCGAATTTCGAGTCAGCTGGCCGAACTGGAGCAAAAAATTCTGGAAATTTCTCCCATCCGAGCAAAAGCCCGGACCGCTCCGATCGACGAACGGTAAGAGGCTTGATATGGCGGCGCTGGATTCAATTCTTACCAAATATATCGAAGCTACCGAGCAGATTGATCCCATAAAGTGTGTAGGCCATGTTACCCGTGTCCAGGGACTGCTTATAGAAAGCAGGGGGCCCCAGGCAATTATCGGCGAAGTGTGCAGGATTTATGCCCCCAAGGGCCGCGGTGTTATTCGGGCAGAAGTAGTGGGTCTCCGAGGCGAAACGGTTCAGCTCATGGCCTATGATGAAACAGCGGGTATAGAAGTAGGAAACCGGGTCGTTTCGACCGGGGAGCTGCTTTCTGTACCGGTAAGCAACAAACTGCTCGGACGGGTTCTTGACGCCCTTGGAAAGCCTACCGATGACAAGGGCGATATCGAAGCCCCTCTCTACTATCCAGCCCAGGCAGATCCGCCCAATCCGCTCAAACGGAAGCGCATTACTGAGCGTATAGTGACCGGTGTGCGGGCAATTGATGGACTTTTGCCGGTCGGCAAGGGACAGCGGATGGGTATCTTTGCCGGTTCCGGCGTGGGTAAGTCTACCTTGCTCGGTATGATTGCCCGGAACACCAATGCGGACGTTAATGTGGTCGCCCTTATTGGTGAGCGGGGCAGGGAAGTCAACGATTTTATCGCCAATGACCTAGGGCCAGAGGGCCTTGCCCGGTCGGTTATTGTGGTTTCTCCTTCGAGCGCTCCGCCCCTGGCCCGTCTGCGAGGTGCCTATGTGGCTACCGCGGTGGCCGAATATTTCCGGGACCAGGGCCTGGACGTGATGCTCCTTTTCGACTCTGTTACCCGCTTTGCCCGGGCCCAGCGTGAAATTGGCCTCGCTATCGGTGAACCTCCCGCTACCCGGGGCTATCCCCCCAGTGTGTTCGATTCCATGCCGAAACTCCTTGAACGCTGCGGTACCAGCGACCGGGGTACCATTACCGGTTTCTATACTATTCTGGTAGATGGGGATGATATGGATGAGCCTATTGCGGATACGGTCCGAGGAATCCTGGACGGCCACATGGTTCTGTCCCGCCGCCTCGCTGAACGGTACCATTATCCAGCGATAGATGTGCTTGCCAGTGTATCGCGGCTTGCGCCGGTTGTGGCAGGGCCAGTGACCCGAAAGGCAGGAGGCTATATCAGACGGCTCCTTGCAACCTATGCGGAAGCGGAGGACCTGATTGATGTTGGCGCTTATAAAGCGGGCAGCAATCCGGCCATAGACGAAGCAATTGCGAAAAAAAGCGCCATCGACGCATTCTTGATTCAAGCTGTGGAAGAAAAAAACACCATAAAGGAAACACTCCAGGCCATGGGAAACCTGGCTAATATGCAGATTCCAGATGATGAACTGGGTGTATATTGATGAAACGCTTTCGTTTTAGTCTGGATAAACTCCTAGAACTGAGGCAGTATTATGAGCGGGAAGTCGAGCTTGCCTTAGCAAAAGCCATGGGAGAGTTACAGGAGATTCAAAACCGTTTGCAGAAGCTTGCGGAAGATCGGGCCGCTGCTGCTCAAGAACGGTTCAAGCCCGGCCGTACGGTTGCACAAATACAAGCCACGGATATGTATATTTTACGGCTCGATAAGACCAAGGAGGCTCTGCTCGAAGCGGCTGCCCGGGCGGAGCTCCTGGTGGCAGAAAAACGGCAAGCCTTTATAGAGGCTTCTCGGGACCGAAAAGTCTTGGATAAACTCAAGGAAAAACGGCATAAGGAATACAAATACCAGCTTTCTTTGGAAGAAATAAAAACAGTCGACGATATTTCAAGCGGGTCCAGGGCCCGCAAGCATACCGTCGACGGGGATGCTAGTACTTAAATTCACTGTCTCCGATAAATTCCCGTAATATACTTTGGCTCGGCACATATTGGGATGGTATGGGGGCAAAGTTTTCAAGGAACGCCAAGAGCCGAACCGCTTCGGAGTATTCACTCATGGTGGGCTTAACCGATTTTAAGAGCGGTTCGGCGTATACTTTAAGGACCGCAAGTTCATAGTCTAATGCTGAATTAAAGGCTATGTCCGCCGTATCCTGGTAGGGGAAAATATGTTTTTTTTCTCCCCGCTGAACGCTGGGCCACATACGAATTGTCCCTGCGGCAGAATTTCCCCTAAATTGATAGTCCCGCACCATGCGGCGGATAAGACGGTTATCGCTTGTGGGAATGCGGTTGTGATCATCCAGATTAAGCTGGGTGAGGGCGGACACATAGAGCTTGAATTTTCTGTCCCGTTCTATATGGCTTGTAAGCTTGTCATTAAGACCGTGAATACCTTCCAAAATCAGGACACTCCGGCGCCCAAGCTGGATTTTTTTACCCCCGCTTTCCCTGCGCATACCGGTTTTAAAGTCATAACTGGGAATCTCTACTTCTTTGCCCTTAAGAAGGTCTACTAATTGTTCGTTCAAATATTCCACGTCCAATGCTTCCAGGCATTCATAGTCGGGCTTGCCGTCTTCATCCAGGGGCGTTTTGTCGTGGTTCACATAGTAATCGTCGAGGCTCACCGGAATTGGGTCGAGTCCCAGAACCCTCAGCTGTATAACAAGGCGCTTAGCTGTTGTTGTTTTTCCCGAACTGGATGGCCCTGCAATGAGTACGACTTTTACTGTTTCCCGTTTTTCATAGATTGAGTCCGCAATTTCTGCGAGTTTTTTTTGCTGGAATGCTTCGGCAATTTGAATAAATTCCCGGATTTTTCTGCCTGCTACGAGGGCGTTCAAGTTTCCCACCGAATGGACTCCAACAATACGGCCCCATTTTTTATATTCCTTGTACACCGCAAAGATTTTGGGGCTATCCTCGAATGTATCCAGTTTGGTATAACAACCCGAAGGAGGAAAGCGGAGAAGAAAACCATTTTCATAGGCCAAAAGTTCAAAGGTTGTTAAAAGCCCAGTTCTCGGCACCAAAGGTGCAATGGAAACATCGATAAAGCCGTTGCATTCATTTACCGGCACCATGCCTTTACTCTGCTGTTCAAGAAGCAGCGCCGTATCAGTCTGGTTGTTTTTGGTAAAATGTTCCAGGGCTTCCCCATAGGAAAGATAAAAGAACCGGATGGGTATATTTTTTTGAACCAGTTCTTTCATCTTTTGAGAAAGGCCATTAAGTTCTTCTGCAGTAGGCTTTTTTTCATCAGAAAAACTATAGTAATAACCATGCCCTAAAGAGTGTCCTACCTGTAAAGTCCGTTCCGGGAATAGTTCCTTTGCAGCCACTGCCAGCAGGAATGAAAGAGATCTACGATATATCGAAGTACCTTCAGAAGAATTTAAGGTGACCGGTTCCAGGGTGCTGTTCACCTCCAGCCTGCTTGAGAGGGCAAAAAGTTCATTGTTTGCCTTTACCGCCACAATAGGGCCATCTTGTTTCCCAAAATGCTCAAGCATGGTTTCAACCCTGGTTCCATAGGCGGTTTTAATACTATGACCATCGGGAAAGCGTACTTCAATTTCGTTCATCAGTTGTTTCCTCCCTGTTCTGTTCCCTTAGAGTATAATGCCTTTATGGTATTTATCCATGGCCGGGGCCCCACAAATTGCAAAGCAGGAGGCAGGGAACGGGATAGCTCGTCGGTAGTGTTAAAACCTTCCAGTACAGAAGCAAGCTGAGCACGAGTTTCTGGGGAAAGCGAATTTTCTGATGCTAGATCTAAAATCTCATTTATATTCATGATTGCTGCCCTTAAAAGAGTTCAAGCTGAACAAGCTGCGCTGTCTTTTTTATCTGCCGATTGCTTGCAGGTTCGGCATTGAGTCTCGCTCTAATGGATCTTAAAGCATTTTTCATAGTTGGTGTTACAAATTTGCCATCCGTTGCTGCCAGGCTCGCATCGATGGCTTGTATGATGCGAGCCCTGACAAGAGGCTCATTATCTTCTTTTTTTAATAACGCCAGGGCAAGACAGCAGCAGCCATCGGCCTGTCCGAGGGTGGAAATGAGGAGGGATAAAAAGTCTTCCATACGATATCCCTCATCATATAGAGTACAGAGGCTATCAATCCCATATCGCACAGCAAGAGCCGGACCATCGGCTCCTAAATGATGGTGCATTTCATATAATATTTTTTCAAAATGCTGTTCAAATAAATATACCACTCCTTGTCTGATTGCTTCTGCGGCCTGATCTGCCCGGATTGCCAGGGGATGCTGGGGACGGCGAAGATGGGAGTATAACTTGTCCAGCGCTGCATTGGGGAGCGCTTGGTATGACCTGCCAGTACTTTCTGAAAGCCAGGTTTCAAAGAGCGGTTTGAGTATCCCAGGGGGACTGTCATCTGCGATGTGTTGAATTGCTTCTTGTACAGTAACTTTATTGCCGTCGTATAAGGCTTTGATTGCTATAACAAGCCATTTCCAATTGAGTAGTTCAGAATCTGTTATATGTTCAAGGCGTTTCAGGGCCTCAGGATTATCCATACCGTTGGTTACCGCATCAAAGGCATCGACCATGGCCCAGTGTTCTGGCAAGGGATTCGGTTGTTCCAGCAGGGTGTAGGGATCAACAATGGGTTTCATTTTAAGAAAGCATACCCTTATCTAGTCTTTTAAGCAAGGTTTTTGTGAGCTGCGAGGGGTTTCGTTTTAAGAAACGAAAGGAGTACCTGTTCCCATTGGTCTGTTTTTCGTCCTTCGTCCATGAATTGGTTATATAAGGTCCAGATATGGTTTAGGATAGCCTTTTTTTGCTCCGCGTCGATATCGGTGGCACCTAAAAAGAGCCGTTCGCTGAATCGCTTCATTTCTAGAGGAGGAAACAATGCACTGTCGAAGGCAGAGAGGGCATAAAACGCCGCTGGGATACAGTTAATGCTATGTTGTTTTACATACAAAATAGACTCAGTAATAGAAACCGCGCCGGCTATGAGTTCATCAATATAAGGAGCGAGTTCTTCTTTGGCATTCAATCTTTCTGCCATGGCCCGGAAGGCCGTATAGGTTCTGCAGACCACCATGACATGGAGGCTGGGAATGCACATTAAATGGGGGTCAAAGAGGTGGATGATGACAAAACGCAGGCGCTTATAATAGCGGGGGCGATGAGTGGTTGAAAATCCTTTTCGGTATACTTCGGCGGCAAAGCTGTAGAGCCTTCCCATGGAATATATAAATGAGGCGACCTCTTCCTCCGCATCTTTGCCAAATTTGTCCATGAGAAAGGCTGCTGTTCGGATCCAGAAATAGACAAAGTCTAAGTAAATGTCTACTTTTTCCGGCTTAAAGGGAATCGCATTGTCCAGGGGATGGTCTACCTGATAAACCGGAGCCAGGGGCAGCAATTTCTGTTTGTACTGGAGGCCGAAAAAATCTCGCAGGGCTGTTCCGAGGCAGAATAGCCCCGCTTTCCGTATCTTTTTATAACGCAACAGGCTGAACACGCTGAAAAGCACTGAACGATCCGCAATGTGTTCCTTTTGCTTCATGTAAGCTCCCACTCCAAATCTAGAAGGGGGCCGTGCTGCTGGGCGCCGTAAATATCCCGGTCTCCCGGAGCACCGGATGGTATGAGCCGTTTTAAGGTTGCTTTGATTGCATGGGCGGGCTCAAAATACACCACCGACAGGACCTCTTCTTCTTTGACTCCGTAGAGGGTAGCAATTAGAGCCTTGTTTATCAAGTTCCGGGACTTGAAAAGTTCATAGGTCTCCCGCTCTTTGAACATAATGTCCAGGGTAAGTTCAAAGGGGCCAGAGTTTTTTGAACGGATGACCCGGGCTTCTTCAATGAGTCGAATTTTCATTGGATCCTTCCTTTATGAACGGTGAGCATTCTGCGGCCCTCTGGTCCTGGAAAGTTAACGGGATCAGATATAGGCATCAGGTGGTACACGGAAAATTCATAGACCGTCCCCATGCTGATATCCGAGGGCGAGAAGGGGAAGGCCAGATTTCCGGCGGTAGCGATGCGTCCTTCGTAACCGTAATGGAGCAGGGTAGACCGGGTAACGCTGGTCAGGGTTTCGGCTTCTTCCTGGGTGGGGGCAACCGATTCAATCACAATGCCAAGTTCATAGGGTTTGTTGTTTTGCCACTGTTTTTTTAGTCCTATTTCGCCTTGGCCCATAACGCCGTCCCTGCCATAGACATGGAAGTAGACCTGTCCCCGGCTGCTGGTCCCCATGCTTTGAACCTGGGCGCTGACCTGCTTTAAGATCGTATCGATGGAGGCAATCATTATGGGGTCACGGACACCGGCAATACTGATGCTCCGGTAGCCTACGGGCCGGGCGCCCTCGAGTTTTACCTTGTAGGGCTCAGTGGGGATATGCCGGCTTCCCCGGACCTCTACCTTGCCCTCTCCGAGATCGCTAAAACTACAGTCCTGAAGGTCCAAAATGCCCCCCGGTCCGGGTAATTCATAGGGGTTGCTCTTTTCGTAGAGCGTATGGGCCGCTGCGGAGGCCACGGTAAACTGCCGCTTTGGATTAGGCGCTTCGAGAATAAAGGAATGGTCTGTCAGGGTCGCAAAGGCGCAGTCTGCCCCTGAGCCCGGCGTGGCGGCAATTGCCCCGCATTCCAGAATTTTACCCATGTGAATAGCGAGGCCTTCGTCGTATCCCAGGAGAAGTGGCAGGGCGGCGAAGTTTGCCGGGTCGTAGCAGCGGCCCGCTAAAACAACATCGGCCCCGTCCCTGAGGGCTTGGACCAGCGGTTCCGGGCCGAGCTGGGCAACCAGGTTAGTGGTGGCGTCCAGGGCTTCTTCTGTCAGGGGCGGCACGAAGGGAAGGCTTTCGACGGTGCCTTTGCAGAGGGCCTGCCTGACCGTTTCTTTAGAAACATCCGCCGGAATGACCGCCATTTTAAAAGAAAGATCCTCTTCCCGGGCAATCTCCATGATAATGTCGTAGCACCATTGTAAATGTGGTGCCGCCCCGCTGCCGCCTGCGGTTCCGACTATCACGGGCACATTGAGTTTTCTGCCCGCAGTCAACATGTACCGCAGGTCCCGCTTTACAAAGGCCCGGTTGGTAAAGGCCTTGCCGCTTCCGAGATAGTAGGGCCCGGGATCGCTTGAGCCCGCGTCAACGGCTATCACATGGGGTTTTCGGTCCAGGGCCCGCTGAAAGGATTCTTCGGGGAACCCATAGCCCAGGATGGCTGTGGGAGATAGTATACGCAATTCCTGATTAGGCATGACGGCTCCTTAACTCAAAGGTTGAACAAATACGGGCCATTTCATTGGTCACGATACAGTAGCCTTCATCAAAACCCATGCCGGGTTTGGCCAGCATCCGTTCTGGCCGGCTTGCCATGGCTAGATGTACGCAGGCCCGGGCAGAAAGATCCGTTTCGTTGCAGGTCCCCCCCTGGTAGGCTTCTACGCCGGCCTTTTTGCAGTACAGGACTGCGTCCACAATATCCTGGAGCCCTCCCAGATCGGGGGTTTTAATTTGGATCATATGGCAGCTATCCGCATCGGCAAAGTCTTTAATATCCTGCAGGGTGTTGCACCATTCGTCGGCCACTATTTTAACCGGTGATCCTAACTTTAAAAGCTCCCGCTTAATTGCCCCCAGGCCTTCCATCTGCCGTTCCCGGTGTTCTAAGTCTATGGGGCCCTCAATATAGAGTTCAAAGGGGCTCGCATCTTTTTCGAGGGATGCGAGGTAGGAACCTACCCGGACTGGATCATTGTTAAAGATTTGACCAATTGTACCGTACACATCCACATGGAGGGATGGCTTATAGGATGGGTCCATCCTGAGTTCTGTGATACGGCGGGCTAGCCAGCGCAGATACTCCTTAAGCTTTTCGCCCTGGCGGCCCAGTTTTTCATCCACATTGTTGATGAGCCCATGGGGCAGGGCGTCCACACCCTTTAAGATCATTTTATCCGCATTGGTGTAGCGGTCGTCGCCGGTTTGACCGAATACGGGCACAGGGCTTGCGATAAGAGGCAGGTTCCATTCCTCAGCCACAATTTCCGCGGGGATCATACCCGCCGCTTCTGCTCGAGCATAGAGCAGGGCCTGGGTAAGGCCATAGCGGAGGGCCGTATGGAGTATTTTAGGCTCTTCCGGGTGTTCTGACAGGGGATCGGGAACCTTGAGGTTGTCGATTACCCCAGCGCAGCGTCGGAAAGAATCCAGTTCCATGCCTTCCAAAACGGGTTTTACATGCTTTTCCAGAAAGGGAATATACCGCGCCGGATCCAAAAGCGGGTCCCGGCCTCCGGCCCCCGAATACTGAACCGCCGCACAGTCCCCATAGGCAAAGCGGCCGTTTTCCAGTTCCAAGGTCACGCAGATGACCTTGCCTGGCTGTCGGATACGGACAAAGCCCGGAGTTATGGGCTTTCCGGTATAGACAAAACCGTCATGTCCTGCCCCGGCCTTTATAGCCCGCTGGTCGTCAAAAAAGAAGGCACTGGCCCCCTCCCGAAAGGATACTCTCTTAATTTTCATAATGGCCTCCCTACCAACCGGCCCTTGCCGATCGCATAAATATCGTCTGTTACCATCCTGAGGCTTACCGGCCGCCCCTCTGCCTGAGCCCGGTCTTCCAGTCGTTCCCGGTGGAAATCAAGCACGTCCTGGGGCAGGGGCAGGGCTCCGGCTTTGAAAATCCGCACATAGCCCTCGTTATCCCGCATGGGAAGAATCTTTCCCTGGTTTTGGTTCGACGGCGCAAAGGGTACGTCGATAATGCCCGCCTCAAAGGCCCGGACCGCCGCTTCTTCGGGGTCCCGGCCTGAACTGAGGGCAAAGGCTCCCTCCAAAATTGCCCGGGTTTCCCGCTCGATAAGGGCCACTTCCCGCTGGACCGCCTGGGAATCCAGCATGCCCTGGTCGCTTAGCATGTTTACTATCTGCCTGCTCGTCCTGAGTCCCTGGGCATTAGCCTCCTTGGTGGGGATACCCATGGCCTCATGGGGGGACTTCACAATGATTTTGGTGGCCCCCGCAAGCCGGCCCGCCACGGAACCCCAGGAAATGACACCAAAGGCCTTTGCTTCATCTTCCGGGAAGCCGCCCATCCACTGGTGGAACACCGTGGTAAGCTCCACATGTTCAAAGCCGGCTTCGCTAAAGTAAGAGCGGGCCAGGTTCCTGAGGCTAATGATTGCCGCCACATCCTGTATCAGGTTTCCGCACTGTCCATAGCCGAGGGTAAGGGAAACCACCCCCTGTTCCAAAGCGAGGAGTCCCTCCAGGATTGCTACCGCGTGGGAAACGCAGGGGGGGACCAGAGTGCCTGTCAGAGGTCCAAAGGGTTCCCGGTTTATACGCACCCCCGCCTCTTCGTAAAGGCCTACAAGGCGATCCACATATTTCCAATATTGGATTGATGAACGCAGGGGGACATTTTTAGCATAGGGAATGTTGTAGCTGATGCCGCCCCCTTCAAAGGCGGTAAAGCCTGCCGCGAGGCTTATCTCTGCCAAAAGCCGCGCATCGGGAGTTCCGTGCCTAACCTGGACTGGCTTGGAAACCGCCTCGGTTACCCTGCGGCACTCGGCTACCCCGTGGTTTACTGCAGGAAAACCGTTCAGGAGGCTTGTGCCCGCCGCCTGGGATTTTTCAATCCCCTTGGCTGCCTCAGTATACCGGTTCTGGCGGGTATAGGCGTCTATCGTCGTGGGGAGCAGATCCGCTTCACCCTCGCTCTCCAGGTATTTAAGGAGCCGTATATGTTCATCCACCAGGGCAACTCCCGCCCGGGGCTGCAAAAGGGTTCGCCCCTCCGCATCGGCTTTTTTCATAGCCGCGGCGAAGTTTTTTTCCTGCGGTATGGCCCGCTGCAGGGCGGCCGCAGCTCTAAAATCAACGTCCGCCCCTGTCGGCCAGGACTTGAGCACCTCAGTCCGTTGGGTTTCGAACAATTCCTTACTCATTTTACGATCAATCATGGAAATTCTCCCTTTGTAAACTCTGTATAACCAGGTCCCTGGCGGCTTGAGGGTGTGTCAGGGCAAGATTTGCCGCCAGGGGAATAATATATTCGCTATCCCGGAAGTACTCGATCGAATCGAAGCGGGGTAAAAGCCGCTTTGATTGTGGCCAGGCTTTTCCCTTAGTTTCATTTTCTGTGGGAAAATAGGAGTCCAGGGCGGAACGGATTATAGTGATGGACAGTTCCCGGGCAAGGCGGCCGCCGCTGCCAATGATGCGGTGTATCCTGGAAAGGTCCTTGCCCTGCTGGACCCATAGGAGTCCCTCGGGGGTAAAGGTTGGGGAAAGGGTTCCGCCGTGCCTCCCGATAGACTCGGCAACGCAAATAACCGCAAGCAGATTGTCGAGTTTCTGTTCTTCCTCTGTAAGGGGCAAAATCCCCGTATTGGCGCCTATTCTTTCGAGCCACTTTGCAAGGCTGGGCTGTTCTTCCTCATTTAAGATCCGCTTGATATATGCGGAGCCCGCCTCAGCGACAAAACGGGCGCTCACCCTGAGCCCTAAGTCGCCTTCTACGGTCCGTTTCAGCCTCGTTTCGGGAATGCCCCGGTAGACCCGGTCCGATTCTTTACTATAGGGATCACTGAGGCTATACACATCGGTGGTGGCTCCGCCCATATCGAGCACGAGGAGTCCATCATCTGTTTCGTCCAACAGGGCCACCAGGTCGTATACTGCCGCAGGTGTAGGCCGGGGCTCCGCACTGGCTATTTCCCGCACCGAAGCGAGGCCCCGGCCTTCGATAATCCGCCTTAGAAAGATATCCCCTATCGCCTTTCGCGCCTCATCGACCTGTACCGATTCCAAATCGGGCAAAATATTGGCCGATCCCTGGGCATCTTTACCAGCGTCTTGTAAGATGGCAAGGACTTCTTCCCGTACGGTCTGGTTCCCCGCATACAGTATGGCAGAGTTCAGTCCAGAGGAAGCAAGCATTTTCGCATTGTGGAGCACATAGGATTCATCTCCTCCATCGGTCCCGCCGCTCAGGAGTATGATGTCGCTCCGCAATGTTTCGAGCTTTTCAATATCCGACCTGGTTAATTTATAGGAGAAGCTGGCGATAATCTTGCCGCCTGCGGACGCGGCGGCCATTTTTGCGGCCTTAAGCGTGAGATCCGGCACGAGCCCAATGGCAGCGATGGTAAGGCCCCCCTTAGCGCTGGAGGATACAAAGACCTCGGGGTGATCTCCCGTAACGTGGCCCTTTGTAACGCCATGTAAGAGTGCATGGTATACCTTGTTAAATCCCACCACGAGGTTGTCTACCGTCGTCGGGCTCGCCTCCCGTAACATACAGGTATGGTCTGAAAGATCGACCAGCATGCCCTTAGTCCAGGTGGAACCTATATCGATAGAAAGGGCCAGCTTTGCCACCTTAGCGGCCCTCCGCTGCCTTTTTTTGCCGCCGTGCTTCTATATCCTGGATGAGTTCTTGAACTGCTTTTTCTAGATCGGTGTCCGGCGGAAAAACCCGGTCGTATCCCATGGAGCGGAATTTTTCTTCCACCTCTGAAAAGTCTTTTTTCCCGACCACCAGGTTACCGCCGACCCAAAGGATGATGTCGCCAATACCCCGTTCAATACAGCGGCCCCGCAGTCCGTCGCAGTCAATTTCCCCGTGACCGTAGAGACTGGAAACCAGGATGGCGTCGGCGGCACTTTCGATAGCCGCAGAAATGAACTCATCCTGGCTTACCATGACTCCGAGGTTTATCACCTTAAAACCTCGTTCGGTAAAAAATGCATCAAGTATTTTGTTGCCCACCGAATGGCAATCAAAACCAATAACGCCGAGCACTATCGTATAGGGCCGCTTTTCCCGTTCTGCCATAATTTCCTCCTACTGGGCCAAGAGATCCCTGACCCGCTCTTCTACATAGATGACAGAACCCCGTTCAACCTGGTAGTCAAATACGATGAGCTTTCCGCCCCGGGAGGTGAAATCCTGCAAAGACGCCTGGGCTACCTTTCCCTCAGGCTGTTTCCATGAAGGGGGCACAATAATGACCTCCTTGTGAGCGAGAAAGAGGGGCAGCCGGTCCAGTTCGGCATAGCGGAGCACTTCCACGCCGTCGTCGATC
>JAIWNU010000158.1 GCA_020216655.1 Treponema sp.
TACGGCGATACTGTTCAATCATGGGGCTCGAATCTGCCATGGGAGTTGCATTATAGAGCACTATGCTTTAAAGTACAACATAGAGATACATGAAGGAGCATGCTGTGCCTGAAGCTTTGTATTACAAAGAAGAAAACCAATGCCTTTACCTTAAAGGAGAAGGACATATAACAGCCATACTCTGTGCTGACCTCCGGGAACTGGTGTTTAAGCGGTTCGAAGAGGAAAATCCAATAGAAGCTTTTTATGTAGACCTTTCGTCCTGCGACTATATGGATTCTACATTTATGGGGCTCTTGGTAGGATTTAATAAGCGGATGCAAAAATTGATGAAAAAACGTATCACCATAGTCCGCCCCTCTCCTACTGCGAAGGACCTTTTGGATGGTTTAGGTCTTACATCCCTGGTTGCTATATCCGATGAAATGGTTCCTTTCCCTGCAAATATGGAGAATATTAACCAAACAATGAATGCCAGCGTGGATTTGCTGCTCCATAGCCATGAAAACCTCATGGAGCTTTCGGAAGAAAATAAAAAGAAATTTGCAGCCCTCCATTCAGTTCTGAAGAGCCAAAAAGATCAGGAAAAATAAAGCTGCGGAGATAAAAAAAGGGGGATGTCCTATCCTTATTGGACATCCCCCGAGCCAATTTCAAAAAACGGTCACAACTTTAAGAACTACCGGCCCGCTTTAGTGAGCAGGTTATTAATGACCTTATCGGTTATGTCGACGGTGGGACTGTACCAGAGGATACCGCTTGACTCTTTCAGGTTTAACACCATGCTGTATCCATCACTTTCTGCGACAATCCGTATTTCATCATAGACCTGCTGTAAAAATGAACTCGATTGGGTTAATTTTTTCCTCTGGTCTTCCAGTTCTGCGGTTTTGATTCGATAATATTCTTTTAAAAATTCGGTTTTCTTGTAAATCTCGTTGTCCAGATTCAATACCTTTTGCTGGTCCCCGGCAGCAACCGCATCGAGCCGGCTCTTTTGCAATGCCTGGATTTCGGCATTCATTTTGTCTATATCTGCCTGAACCTTAGCGCTTCGTTCCTCAAAATCCCGCACAGCCTTGGAGTCCTTAAAAAACGCAGTATAGATTTTCGGAAGATCCACCACCGCAAAACGGGTAAGCTGCTGAGCAGAGGCTCCTATGACCACCCCACACAAGAGGATCGCACATAGTCCTATTTGTTTCCGCATGTTGTATGCCTCCTTATCAATAGGTAGCTAGGGCAAAGGAAATGACAAAATCGAGTCCCCAGCTTCCGATACCGCCATTTATCCACTGAACCTTATTATCAACGACCTGGAACCGTTTAGCCAGGCTGAATCTAAAGGGGAATTGCGGGATGGTAAAACGAAGTCCCGATCCCAGACTAAAGCGGAAGTCTTCTATGCTGAGATGATTGAACAGAGTATACCAATCTTCCTTAACTGCCGCAGCGTCAACAAACCAGTCCCAGGCAAGAATGTTGGCGGCCAGGGGAATACGCAGTTCCGCCCAGTTTTCCCAAAGGGCAAGTCCATAATTAGACCGCATGCTGTACCAGCCCCGGGCGTTAAACATCCCATCGATAACAAGCTTGTTATTATCCTGAATACGGGGTTCCTCATTAAAGGATTGGGGCAGTATCAAAGAAACTCCAGAATGGATGCCAAAAACACCTTTGAAGGTAAAGGAATCTGAAAGGGGAATTTTGAAGAGGGTTGCAAAAAACTCCGCTTTGGTGTCGGTACGGAGATAATGTTCCTGTTCAACCGGCAAGAGGCCATATATTCCAAGTCGCTGGATAGCATAATACCCATTTGAGGGATCATAATAAATATCCCGCTGATCCAAAGAAAGGCTGCCCCAGATTACATTAGAGGGTGTCCATTGGTTATTTTGAGACCGAAGCACGGGATCAAAGGGCCGGTAAAGGGAAGCGTCATAGGCATTCCGGACGATACCGACGCGGACACCGCCGCCAAGGCCGAGAATTCCCGCAAGAGTATTGAATCGGTAGCCCGTAGAAAATCCAAGTGAAATTTTCCACTGGTCGTACTTCATCTGGTAGGCTTCGGGAGCAATCTTGTTTGCTGCAATGTACTGTTCGTAGGAATCAAAGCCATCCGGGTATGCATAGGGTTCATCGCCGTTAAAATACGGATAGAGGTTATCCATTAACGCCGTTCGCTGGCTATGGTTAAGGCTTAAGTCGAAACTGCCAGAGAGGGGCAGCCCGAAGAGCCAGCGTTTTGCATAGGACACGGAAAAGCTCTGGGTGTCGGGAGAAGCATTCAGCTCAAAACTGGCCTGGTCTCCATAGCCCAAGAAGTTGCGGTCATTCAGCTTTATCAGCCCGGAGATCGGAAAGGCGTGGGGATCCGCGGAGCCAGAGAAGGTGAGCCCAAACTGGATATCCAAAGTGGGCTGCTCTTCCACATTGAATACCAGGTTCATAAGATTGTCCGCACTTCCCGGAGGTGTTTCCGTAGTAATAGCGGAGAAATACTGGAGATTGTACAGATTTCTCAGGCCATCCAGAACCTTTGTTTTGGAAAAGATATCACCCGGTTCCAGGGGTATTTCCCGAAGAATGACCGATTCTTTGGTTTTTTTATTACCCCTGACTATAATATTTTCGATATGGGCCCTGTTTCTTTCTATAATGCTCACGGTATAGGTGATGGTTCCCGCAGCCTCGTCTCTTATTTCTTTTCGGGTTATGGTGTTAAAAATATAGCCATTTTCATAATAGAGGTCCGCCACCCGCTGGAGATCCCCTTCCAGCTTTTTAGCACTGATGGGCTGACCTTTTTTGGAATAAACCAGTTTTTCGAGCTGTTCCGTGGGGAATATCTTGTTTCCTTCGAAGTTGACACCCCCGAGCACATAGGCCTTGCCTTCCTGAATCTTAAAGGTAATGGTCATGAGATTTCGGCCCTGCTCATCCTTGCGGACCTGGCGGACCACATCGGTCACCCGGGCATCCACATAACCCCGATCCTGATAATATTGGGCAATAGCCTGCTGGTCCGCCAGGAGCTTCGCTTCCTGGAAGGCCCCATCATTTAAGAGAGATTTTGTTTTTAAGGACAAAACGCCCCTTAAGGTTCGCTCTGAAAAGACCGTGTTGCCTTCGAACCTAAAGGCTTCGATCGCAATCTTTTCACCTTCATCGATCGAAAAAACCAGGTTTACGTTCGTTCCATCCAGATTTTTTATTTCACTCGTTACTTTGACGTCGGGGAAACCCTTTTCCAAATATTTATTGCGAATAGCCTGTTCGTCGGCCCGTATTTTAAGCTGGCTGACCACATCGTTCGTTTTTATGGTCACCACATCCAGGAGTTCATTCCTGCGAAGGCTGTTGTTTCCTTCAAAATCGATACGGGTGATAACCGGCTTTTCTTTTACAGTAAATTTCAGGATCACCGCAGAACCTGATTGATCTACCGGTACTGCGCTTGGAGAAATTAGGTCAAAATATTCAAGAGCATAGAGGCGGCCCTGCAAATCCCAAAAGAGGGAATCGGTAAAGAGCCGACCAATATAGGGGGCGGAAATACCATCCAGTTCTGTCGATTTTACGTGTTTTAACCCTTCAAAGGTAATATCCTTGATTGGCTTTCCCACATACCAATCTTCGGCTTGCTGACCATAGGCAAATACTGCCAAGATTGCCAAAAACACAGCTATGATTCGTGTACGCATTGATGCTCCTTACATAAAATTAAAATGACCATTTCCAGCTTATAGTAACAGACTGGCTTTTTATAAACAAAGGATCTCCTGCTTTTGGTACAAAATTCCAGTTAACGGTGAATAAGGGACTACGCAATTCCGCTCCTACCTCTGGTTCTACCGTAAGGCCTCCGAAAAGGGAGTTCTCTTTTTCAGGATCATATCGTAAAGATACCATCGATTGCACAAAAAAATCAGGTCCGAAATATTTTCCTAAGTACAATGTGGTGTTGTCAAAATAGTTACCCAGAGATGCGGTCCTGTCAACAGGGGTGCTCACGAGGCCTGAGGCCTGGAGCAGGGCATTCTGCAGAACCTGGGTCCTTATAGAAAACATATCCAACGAAAGGGTATCGCGAATATTCTGTTCAAAGACCCGTACTACATTAAATTGAGCCAAAAGATCCGAAGAAGCGCTTATTACCGCATCCTGGAGACTGTTCGCCGTATTGGCTGTTTCTGAACCGAGTACATTCTGGCCGAGAAGGGCAAAAATATCAATCTGTGACAGGGGAGGTTCCGAAATAAAGCGGGGTATAAAATTGCTGAGCGGAGCGTTATCAATAATAAGTGATATGGTTACCGGTCCGTTGGTTGTCCGGTCCCGGATTTCCGCCCTGAGGGCTATCCGGGGATCGAAACGTATTTCGTTTTCGTTGAAGGCAAGTTGACCGCTTCGAATATAAAAGCTTCGCTGAAAATAAAATACTTCCCCTCCCCGGAGACTGATATTTCCATTAAGAGAAAACCTGCCGGTCTCAGAATCACTGTTTACCTGAATGATGGACCCTATATCGGTATAGGCCCGCAGGACAGGGAAATTGGTATTGGGCCAGATAAATTCTACTTTTTTGCCAGTCTGCAGCGTTATTGCGGATTTGAAACGGAGGTTCTGATTCTGGTTTTGGCCTTCGTATGTTGGGCTTCCGGAATACATGACCAGGGTATCAAAGGCTACCAGTTTTCCGTTTACAGAAAAAGCACCATCTTGCGATGCTAAGCCCAGCCCGCCCCAGACTTTACCCCGGGCATTTAAACCAAGCAGCTGACTTTTAAACGCAATTGGAGCCTGTTCAGGAATCATTGCAGTCAAACTAAAATTGCCCGGCAGCCATTGTTCAAAGGATAAAGAACCTTCTATCTGGATTTTTCCATTCCCTACGGGAACCAGAGTTTTTGCAAGGCGCAAAGTGTTTTCTTCAAACATGAAAGAAAGATCAGAGGGTCCTACTTCATCTTCTAGCCAGTCCGGTATGCGCATACGGACACTGGATGCGGTAGCTGAACCGGTAAAAACAGGATCGCTGAGCGGCCCCTGAACAGAAAGACTTGCTAAACCAAAACCGCTGGTAATCTGTAAGGGGAGTCCCTTAGGCATAAGATCCCAAAGAGCACTGATATCGATATATAAATTTCTTGTACTTGCATCAATAAGTCCCTTAAGGATAGAACCGGTTACCGCCCCCCGCACCGGCAAGGGCTGGGAAAAGGCCATATAAAAAGCCCCATCCCCGCCCAATTCCAATCTGAGAGCGTTTTGCGGACCGCCCCGTAACGAAAACCCTTGTTTGGATTTATTAAAGGCAAATACGATTGGGTCCTTAATGGTCCATGTATCATAATGCCCCTTGGTGAGTTGGACCGTACCGTTAAAATCCAAACTGCTCAGTTGTTGAAATACCTCCTGATATGCTGGAAAATCCGCAAATTGGACCGCCATATCGTTGGATACATCGATGGAGCGGGAACCGAGAATACCCCGTATTCTGGATGCAAGATTCATCCGATTATCTTTTCTGCTCAGCTCGAGGGAACTAATATCTGCCTGTAATTGGCCGACCGTAATGCTGTTATTGAGCAGTTCGAGGCTGTCAGGTGTCAGCGACCCAGAGGATACAAGGAGCACATCCTGGTCCATCCAACGCAGTTGCAGGGAAGCAATTTTCCAATCAATGGAAAAATGATCAAAGGATGTTAAGGAAAACCGGACTTCGCCGGTCAATTGGGGGGTGAGCTGGGTCGGATAAAACCGGTCCAGATTTGCCCGGGCCATATATACTCGTCCATCAATTTCTCCCGGCAAGATCAGAGTTAAATCTAACTCATAGCGTTCATTTTTTTGATTATCCGCAAGACGAACAATAGTCTTTATATTTGAAAAACCCGCGGTCCAGGTAGCAGCGAGCGTTCCGGAAAGACTCCCGCCTGAATCTTCATACAGTAGATCAGACAGCTGTACTCCCTTTGGTCCCACTTGGCCACTGCAGGAAACAGACAGGGGCATTGGGGTAAAACTAGGAATGTCCCGCAGTTCGAGCCGAAAGAGATTTACAGACCATTCGTTTTCAGAAAGGAATTTAAAACCCGTATCAAATGAAACGAGCATTCTATTTTTGTTGATAGGAATCGGAAAACCATCAGCCTTGCAGTATCCGGACCAGAAACCATCATCGGTCCTGAGCATGGATCCGGACAAGCCATAGGAGCCCTGGAGTGTAATGTTATTTTGGTCCAATATAGCTACTTTGAGCGGGTACTCAATGTTTTCATAGAGAAGATTAGCATCAATCTTGATATCCTGAGGATCAGAAAAATCAGCCAGGCCGGTAAAGCTGGCCGCAAGATCTTTCGTAATGAGCTGGCCATTTTGAATACTGACCTGCCGTTCGGTGCTTGCAATGGAGGCTATAATAGTGGCCTGGTTCTCTCCATTCAGCACCAATATAAAGCGCGGGCTTGAATAAGAAAGATGACGTCCGTCGGTGGTAACAAAAATCTCGGTGCTTACCGTTGTTTGTTCCAGCAGGTTCTGCGGTATATCCGGGATCCCCGATACAAATGCAGTTGCAACGGTTTTTATTGCCGAAAGATCCAGGTTGTCAAGTTTAACAGAACCCTGAACAAGATTATCTATAGATGTATAGACACCGCTCGAGAACAAGCGGCTTACCCGCACATTCTCATAGGATTCCTCGTTGACAAAATGAAGGGCCGACAAGTCCCAGGTATAAGTATCCATATTGATATTAACATGGGCATCCACGGCGGAACATAAAAAATCCCCAACAGAAAAAGACTCCCCAAAAACATAGTAATCCGAGCCCCTGGTAGTTATGGTAAAGGTTCCGTCAATTGGTACGCCGGTGGGGCTTAAAACCCGAACAAGCGCAAGATTTCCATTTAAGCTGCGCTTCGTAATATCCAAAGCACCAGAATACTGTATAATCCCTTGAGAAGACTTAAGGGAAAGACTGGAAATCTTCATCGCTGCCCCTTTGCCTGTCACAGAAAGGGAAGCTTGGGTATCTTTCCAGGGCAGAGGAATGCGGGCGCTGAGGTTTGCGCCGTATTCAAGCTCATTTCCCGGGGTATAGCTAAACTGCAAAGTGCCGGTACTGTTTACATCCAGCCAGGGATCGAGGCTCTTGAGAGCACCGCCTGTTGCAACGAGACTGCGGGGTATAAAATTACCAAATTGCAGGCTTCCCTGAAACAGGCGGTCGGTAAAGCCATAGGATAAGGAAAAGGTATAGGGGAGCCAATCTCTTTTTTTATATATTTCCACCTTATCTTTGGTAAAAACAGCATGAATACCGATGGTTTTCATTGATAAAAGTGGGCTTTGCAGCCTTGCTATCGTTGCATTCATGGTCCCCGATAGGTTTGCCAAGGACAGGGTACCCTGCAGGTCAAAGGTGCTGGATATACTTGGAACCATTGGTTCGTTTGTATCGAGCCGTATATCAAAACTGCTTTTAATGATTACCTTGTCTTTGAGAGCCGTACCGCTCAGATTAACATACCGAAGAGCAAGCTTTGCCTGGCCGGAAGTAAGGGCCACATCCCCTTTCAGGAGCCGAAACTGTATGCCGGTTTTAAAAGAAAAACGGGAAATAAGATCGGTCAGTGAAAAAGTCTCTCCTCCAGTCTCTCCTGCAGCCGCGCCCGAAGAACCTGCGATATTCTGAATAAGCGGTAGATCCCGTTCGGCATCTATCGAAAGGACCGGTTTTTCGATACGAACTGACCGGAGACTGTCTGTCAGGTTGCCCTGCAAGACCTGCCAAAGTGAATATCCCAGCCGAAGCCGCTCAATTTGAATAAGCTGGCGTCTATCATCCATTGCTTGTATTTTAATATTTCGAATATCGATGGTAGAAAAAATCGAGGGACCTATTGAATCGTAGGATATGACAAGGCCATATCTTGTCTCGAAGGCGGCTATGGTTGCCTCTTTCAGTCCTTCGGCGGCCTCTAAAAGCTTTTTCTTAACACCGCTGGTCAGAAACAAGAGCAGTGTAAAAGCAAGTACAAAACTGGCGAGTTCAATTATCAGTAATCTGGACTTGCTGATGGGTACCACTCTTTCCGACTCCGTGATATAACAATAGCCTATGATACTACAAAACTTTGTGGTCCTGGAAGGTGGGGACGGGACCGGAACTTCGACTCAATTACAGATACTGCGCGCCCGCCTCGCCCACCCGTCGGCCGCAGCGAACACCTATGACCACTCTTTGGCCATGGTCCCGCAAGCCGGGACCCTGCCGCCTGCCGCAGCGAGCACAGCGAGCCCCCCAACCTACTTTACCTTTGAGCCCACCGACGGCCCCATCGGCAGCCTTATCCGGCAGGCCCTGCACCGTTCCCCGGCGCTCCATACTCATACCATAGCACATCTTTTTGCGGCGGACCGCTATGAACACCTCTATGGCCGAGGGGGCATCGTGGAACGGTGCAGGGCCGGAGAACTGGTGATCTGCGACCGCTATGTGCCTTCATCCCTGGTGTACCAGGGCATCTCCTGCGGCGACGACACCCCCACATACCTCAATGAACGCTTTCCCTACCCTGAACTCATCCTCTTTTTTGAGCTTGACCCCGAAATTGCCGAACAGCGTTACGGCAAACGGGAAAAACAGGACATGTTTGAACACCTGGCTTTCCAGAAACAGGTTCACGAAGCCTACGAGCGCATCCTCCCCGACTATTGCCGGCACGGCACGAGGCTCGTCCGCATCGATGCGGAGAGGACCATAGAAGAAGTTGCAGAACAGGTATGGAGGGCTTTGCAAAACCTGCCGATATTCAAAGGGTGAAGTACCCGAACAAACTGCAGCTTGTAAGCCTTTTCAGCCTCCTCTTCCTGTGTCTCCCCGCCCTGGGCGGGGGGGCCTATTATGTTCAATACAAAGAACAATATTACAAGCTCTACCACCTGCATTATATCCAGTATCCCGACGATACCATGGAAAACATCTATTGGCTCGAAAAGGCCCTTAAAGCGGACTTTGCTAACCCCCTCTATGCCCTGGCGCTCATAGAAGATAAAACCCAGTGGGAAAAGTATCGTTACCTTTTTATGATGCACATCAATCTTAAACTCATTGAACAGTATCTTTTTCTGGGGAATAAGTGGAACAAACGGAACGCCTATTTTTACAATGCCCCCTGGAAGGAACAGAACCTGGAAAGCCTTAAAACCGCCGAAACCTGCTATAAAACGGCCCTTTACTACTGGAAGGATGCCAAGGACTGGGCCGATAAGGCCCTGGACAAGCGGTTTAGGTTCATCAACCTGGAACGGGTACAGAATTGGGAAGACGAAGCAGGCCGCATCGCAGACGGCAGCCTGAATTACGAAAAAACCATAAACAGGGAGCTTGATCTCCTGGCAAAGGTCCGCGAAAAGTTCCAGGCCATGGACGAAAACACCTATTGAATATACATTGCATCGCCGTAGCTGAAAAACCGGTACCGTTCCCGCACCGCTTCGGCATAGCTCTCCAATATAAACTCCCGGCCTGCAAAGGCGCTCACCAGCATGAGCAGGGTCGATTCGGGGGTATGAAAATTGGTAAACAGTTGGTCTACCACCTTAAAATGATAGGGAGGATAAATAAATATTGATGTTGCCCCATCACCCCGCCGCAGCCGGTCCCCCTCCCAGGCAGATTCCAGGGTACGCACGCTGGTGGTTCCCACCGCAATAACAGGCCGTTTTTCCCGTTTTGCCCGTTCTACCGCACTGGCGGTCTCGTCGCTTACTGAATAGGTTTCCTCGTGCATGACATGGTCTTCGATACGGTCCGCGCGGACGGGCATAAAGGTACCTAACCCCACATGGAGGGTAACAAAGACCCGTTCAATGCCCCGCGCATCCAGGCGCTCTAAAATTTCTTCGGTAAAATGGAGCCCCGCGGTCGGCGCCGCGCTTGATCCGGTGTTTTTTGCATATACAGTCTGGTAACGCTGGTCGTCCTCCGCTTCATCAGGCCGCTTAATATAGGGCGGGAGTGGTATATGCCCGTAGGTGTCTAGCCAGGCGTCATCGATGGGGCGCTCAAAGGCGATGATCCGGAGGTCCCCATCTTCGCCCTCTATTTCCGCCATGGTTCCGTCGGGAAACTGGTAGCGGCTCCCTGCCCTGCGCCGTTTAGCCCGCTTGACCATAGCTTCCCAGCGGCAGCCGCCGAGAAAACGGGTAAGAAGAAACTCGACCTCCGCTCCCGTATCCACGGCGCGGGCAAAAAGCCGGGCCTTGCGGACCCGGGAGTCGTTAAACACCATGAGAGCCCCTTCGGGCACCAAATCCGGCAGGTCCGCCACCACCCGGTGCTCCCGCCTCCCGGTGCTGCGGTTCAGCACCATAAGCCGGCTTTTACCCCGCTCCTCCGGCGGATGCTGGGCAATCAGTTCGGGGGGAAGTTCAAAAGAGAAGTCCGTTCGATCCATTAGTACTCCGTTGTATGTTTAGATGTTCGTAGGCAAAGGGGGTAACCATGCGGCCCCGGGGAGTGCGTTGCAGGAGTCCTGCCTGAATAAGATAGGGTTCATAGTAATCTTCCAGGGTATCCACCGCTTCACCTACCGAAATGGCCAGGGTTTCGGCCCCCACAGGACCTCCGTTATACCGTTCTATAATGATACGGAGGATTTCCCGGTCATAGCGCTCAAGACCCAGTGCGTCGATTTCGAGGCGCTTAAGGCCTTCGGCCACTACCTTGCGGCTGATATGGCCCGCCTCAAAAACCTGGGCAAAGTCCCGCATGCGCCGCAAAAGCCGGTTCGCGACCCGAGGTGTTCCCCGGCTCGAAGATGCAATCAGGGCCGCAGCGTCATCGTCGATAGAAACCTTAAGGATTCCCGCGGACCTATGAACTATGGCTTCCATGTCGGCCTGTTCGTAAAAGGAAAAACGGCAGGTAATGCCGAAGCGGCTTATAAGGGGACTCGATACCATGCCTGCCTTAGTGGTAGCCCCTACGAGGGTAAAGGGCGGGATGGGAATTCGGATGGTCCGGGCGCTGGGACCCTGGCCGATAATCCAGTCGAGCTCATAGTCCTCCATGGCAATATAAAGCATTTCCTCGATGGTGGGCTTGAGCCGGTGAATTTCATCAATAAAAAAAACCGTTCCCTCCGACACGGTAGTCAAAATCCCCGCCAAGTCCTTGGGCTTATCCAGGGCAGGAGCGCTCGTCACCTTAAAGTCTACCCCCAGTTCGTTTGCCACCACCTGGGCCAGGGTGGTTTTGCCAAGCCCCGGCGGGCCGATCAGAAAAAGGTGGTCCAGGCTTTCCTTGCGCTGTTTCGCCGCAGAAATAAAGACCGAAAGGTTTTCCTTCATGGCGGCTTGGCCAAGGAATTCCTGTAAGTACCGGGGCCGCAGCGAGAGGTCCCGGCTGTCGTCTTCCAGGGGAGTTTCAGGATGTACTATTGATGAAGGGGCGGCGCTCTTTTTATCAGCCATAACCTGTTCTGCTCCTTGCCCTTATTGACTGCTTAAAATAACGATGGCCTGCTTAAAGATCCGTTTTTCCCGTTCCGCCGCGCTTAAGGACAGGGCTGGGTTAACTCTGCCGGCGGCACCAGCTATGCCGGCGGCACCTGCAGCTCCGCCGACAACTGCGGCCTCTTCGGCGCTTATCTGGGCAGCAGCGGCAGCCACCGCTTCTGCTGCGGCCTTTCGGTCGTAGCCCATGTCAGCCAGGGCGTTCACCAGTTCTTCGTGCACGAGCGGAGTGCCTGCTGCCAGCTCTGGCCGGGCAAGTTTTCCCTTGAGGGCGAGAATCATCTTTTGTGCCGTCTTTTTTCCGAGGCCAGGAACCGCTTCGAGCCGGGCTATATCTTCGTTTTCAAGGGCCGCCTCCAGTTCTTCCTGGCCGATGCCGCTTAAAATCTTTATCGCCTGACGGGGACCGATGCCATCGACCTTCATGAGTTCTAGAAAGGTGCTGCGCCGCTCGGGATTCATAAAACCAAAGAGCCGCATCTGGTCTTCCCGATGATAAAGCCACACAAAAAGACGGGCTTCTTCGCCTACTGGAGGTAAACGTTCCATATCGAGCAGGGGAACGGCAATT
>JAIWNU010000159.1 GCA_020216655.1 Treponema sp.
TTGGCCGGATCCGCCCCGTCAGTCATAAGAAGCCGGGCGATGGTGGTGTTGGAGGCCCCCGCACCGAGGAGCACAATCCGAACATCGGAAAGCTTTTTATTAACCAGTTTCAGCGCGTTGATGAGCCCCGCAAGGGTAACACAGGCTGTCCCCTGAGCATCGTCGTGCCAGACCGGGATATCGCAGGCCTCCCGCAGTTCATCCAGCACCTTAAAGCAGTTAGGCTGGCTGATATCTTCCAGATTGATAGCCCCAAAGGAGTGCTGGACCATTTTCACAAATTCGATGATTTTGTCCGGATTATTTTTGCCCCCTTCGTCCCGGGAATCGATACAAAGGGGAACCGCGTCTACACCGCCTAAGTATTTCATCAACATGGCCTTGCCTTCCATTACGCCAAGGCCTCCCGGCGGGGTGCAGTCTCCGTCGCCCAGAACCCGGGTCGAATCAGAGACTACCGCGACCATATTACCCCGGCTCGAAAGGGCAAAGGAAGTGTCGTTGTTATCCCGGATGGTGGTCGAAATTTTCGATACCCCCGGGGTATACCAGACATTAAACCAGTTGAAACCAAAGATACCGCAGCGAGGCAGGGTTTGCATTTTGCCTCCATAGAAGCGATGGGCTTCCAGGGAAAGGTTTTTTAAGAAAAGCGTTTTAGCCTTCGCCTTTTGTTCTTCGGTAAAGTCGGCGGGGAAGAGTTTTTCCAGGTCCGCAAGCTTAATGTCGATACTCATATAAAAATCCTTTGCGATCTTATGGAATTCTGTGTTATTTCATTCCCGAAAGCTGCTTCGTTTTTTTGAATGCATACACAAGCATAAATACCAGGGGAATCGAGAACAACAGTGCAGCCACATTACCACGGAAAAGCTCGAATATCCAGAAGCGCAGAGGATTTCCGCCGTCGGTAAAGGAACTTACCACAAGACTTGAAGCTTCCGAAACACCGCTGAGGCTTCCCGCCTTTTGGGCGAGCTCAGTAATGAGAGGCCCAAGAGCCGTAGCTATATACAGGAAACTGATAATGACCGGTACGGCAATAATAACTGCCCGGACCACATTTCCGCCCGCAATAAGGGCGACCACAGAAAAGATAGACATCAGGTTCGGCAAATCCCCCGCAGGAAGCACCTTATTGCCGGGCAGCACAAATGCCAGGGCCAGGCTCACCGGCATAAGAAGCATGCCGGTTACAATTACCGAAGGATTTTTCATCAAAAAACCCGTATCCATGGAGATTGCCAGGGACCGGCCCCCAAAAAGGGGTGCCATCCGGTCCGAAGCGGCCTGAGAAATGGACCCCGTGGCCTCTCCAATAAGAGCGCCGCAGTGGGGCAGCAAAAACATAATGGCCGCCACTTTTATGGCCATTTCTAATATCTCTTTTAGTTCATAGGCCGCCAAAAAACCAAAGAGGAGCCCGATGAAAAACCCGACAATCATGGGTTCTCCCATAACCGCCCAGGGACCCTTTGAACGGGAAGGATTCCAAGAGAGGCGGCGCAAACCAGGAACCTTTTCGATGAGTCCATCCATGGCAATCGCCCAGGGTGCAAAACCTGCCACGGTTAAGGGGCTGATGCTCACCCCGGTGATACCCGCCTCTTTCTGCACATAGGGAATCGTTAGTTCAGACATTTTGATGACAAAAATCGCGGAAAACAGACTCCCTGCGAGTGCAACCGGCAGTGGTATGCCCACGGAAAGCAGCATGGAGCCGATGAGGGCAAAATGCCAGTAATTCCAGATATCAATATAAAAAACTCTGGTCCACCGGAGGAACAGCATAAGGATGTTCACCAGGAGCACAAGAAGGATGATGAGAGGTGCAATCCAGCTTGACCAGGTAATAGCAGCCAGGGGCGGCCAGCCCGCATCGACAACAGGGAAATCCAGGTGCCGGGACTGCACCATGGAGGACACCGCGGGGTGCATAATGCCAAGAAAGGCATCGAAGATGAGGAACACCCCGGCAAAACCGATACCAACCTTGAGGGATTGCAGCAGGGCCTTACCCAAGAGCATACGGGAAACCAGGGCTATAATAAAAAAGAGCACCGGCAGTAAAAGATATACTTTAAATGAAAAAATCCAACCAATTACACGCCCTAAAACTTCCATCATTTCACCTCCCACTTATGGCCCGCCAGGGCCCACCCAGGACCTGTCTAGAGTTCCCAGGCTAATTCCACCCGGTGCAAGACTTTGTAAGCGCCGGGGCACCAAACCCCGACGTCTTACCTCGATATTTTATCTAAGCATTCAGCTTTGCCAATTCCTGCCTGACTAGGGATACCAGCTCCTGTACCGCTTCGTTTACTTCCAGAAGACGGTTTTCTTTTTCCCTGCGGAGCTTTACTTCCACTTTGGGCAGGTTTTTTTCTCCGATAACTACCCTTAAGGGTATACCGATCAGGTCCGCATCCTTGAATTTTACGCCAGGCCGTTCGTCCCGGTCATCTACCAGAACTTCCACGCCCTGTTTAACCAGTTCGGCCTCGATGCGGTCCGTAGTTTCCTTTACGGCCCCGTCATACTTAATCGGCACAAGAATAACATGGTAGGGGGCCACCGACATGGGCCACACTATACCATCCTGATCGTGATGTTCTTCTATAATAGAAGCAAGGGTCCGGTCCACACCGATACCGTAACAGCCCATGGTAGGGATCTGTGTTTTGCCGGCTTCGTCCAGATAGGTCACGTTCATGGATTTGGTGTACTTGTAGCCCAGCTTAAAGATATGCCCCAGTTCGTTGCCCTTTTTCTCGTAGAGCTCGCCGCCGCAGAGAACGCAGCGGTCCCCGGCTTTTACGGTTCTGACATCCGCCACAAGCCAGGGCTTAAAATCCCGTCCGTAAGCCACATGGGCATAGTGCAGATCTTTGGCGAGGGCTCCGGTCACCGCATCGGCCATGGCGGTGACAGATTCATCAGCAACCACGGGAAGTCCGGTAAGGCCAACAGGGCCCGCAAAACCCACCGGTGCGCCGGTAAGCCGTTCCACATCCACATCGGAGGCAAGCATCACTTCGCTGGCCTTAAGCACCGCAGCGAGCTTAGTCTCGTTCACGTCCAAATCACCCCGGATAGCCACAGCGAAGAAGGCTTCGGGGTACGTTTTGGGAGCATCCGGTGCGGAAGCATGTTTTTCCAGTTTCGCACAGCCCGGGGCGGCAGAGAGGTCCAGTTCCACATTCAAAGCCTTGTATACCAGGGTCTTGATAAAGGACTTTGCGTCCGTCTTTAGGAAAGCGCACAGTTCCTCGATGGTCCGAACCGAGGGTGTCTCTATTTTAGCAATTGATGGCGTAGCAGCAGCGGCAGCCTTTGCTGCGTCAAGAGAAGCAGGGGAAGTGAAATCGGGCTTGCAGGCAGCCTTTTCCACATTGGCCGCATAGTCGCAGTCCTTGCAGAGGATCAGCGTATTATCACCGATTTCACTTTCTACCATAAATTCTTCCGAACCGGTACCGCCCATAGCACCCGTGTCTGCCCGGACAGGAATAACCGTAAGGCCGCAGCGCTGGAAAATCCGCCGGTATGCCCTTCCCATGGCCTGGTAGGTTTTATCCAGGCTTTCATCATCCGTATGGAAAGAATAGGCATCCTTCATGGTAAATTCCCGTCCCCGCATGACTCCGTAGCGGGGGCGGATTTCATCCCGGTATTTGGTATTTATCTGGTACAGCGTCAGGGGTAGCTGGCGATAACTATTAAGTTCATCCCGTACCAGGGCTGTAAAAGCTTCTTCGGCGGTGGGGGACACCACAAAGTCGTTTCCGAGCCTGTTCTTAACCCGGAGCATCCCCTCCCCCATGGTCTCCCAGCGGCCCGATTCCTTCCATATCTCACCAGGAACGACCACCGGAGGCTTTATCTCCAGGGCTCCGATAGCATCCATTTCTTCCCGGATAATGGACTCCACTTTCCGGTAGGACCGCAGCCCTAAAGGAAGATATGCAAAAAGGCCGTTAGCGAGCTTCCGCATCATAGCAGCCCGCATCATAAGCTGGTGACTCACAATAACCGCATCGGCGGGGACTTCACGCAGGGTAGGAATAAAGGTTTCAGATATTTTCATACAAATTATGTCCTTATTATGAAAGGATAAAACAATGAGAATAAAATAACCGGCAAGGCGCCTCTTGGGCAAGGGGGCTGACGTATTCGGCTGACGTATTCGGCTGGCCTGTTCGGTCCAGTACTGCCTGCGGCCTCGGGCAACTGTCTCAGGGGACCCCATGAGGCCGCATTTTTAAGCTAAAACATTCCGGTACCAGTCTACAATACCTTGCGGGCCATCTCGGAGGAGGGCAATTACCAGAGGCCGGCCGACCAGGGCTTCCTGAGCGCCGAGGGCGCGGGCTAGGAGAAAATGCCGCCTGGTCCGCAGCCCGCCATCAACCCAGAGGGCTCCCGTGTACTGTTTAAGCTGCGCTCCGTACTGCAGAAGAAAGCGGGCGGTACTCCCCCGTTCAGTCTCAATCCGGCCGCCATGGTTCGACACAACCACCACGTCGGGCTTAACTTCTTCTACCAAAGCCAGGTCTTCCTGGGTAAAAACGCCCTTAATGGCAAATGGAAGCCCCCAGGCCTTGTTAGCCTCTTCTTTTAAGTAACGCAGGGTCTGGGCATCCTTTTTTTCAAGATTTACCAGGTTCCGCATGGTAAGGATATTGTAGGAATCGATATCGATACCTACCAGTTCTGCCACCGGCGCAGCCCAGGCCATCCGTTCAAGGATCTTTTCGTTCGGATAGGGTTTGATGAACACCGCCCCCTTTGCCCCATGGTTTTTTAAGGCTGCGATTCCTCCGAGAAGTTTCTCATCCGGATATCCGTCACCGATACAAAGGGCGATACCCGCCTCAAGGCAGCCCCGAACCGCCTCGCCATAATAGGGACTCTCCGTATCATAGCCCATATTTTGGACAGCCCCCGTCATGGGCGCCAGCCTGATACGGGGCAAGCCTGAGCCGTCCAGTTCGACCGTCTGGGCAACGATGTCCCAGTCCCGGACATTGGAGATAAAATTGTGATTGTCAAAGACGCCGCCCAGACCGGGGAGTTCGTTCATACAGGCATATCCGTCACAGACAGGACAGAAATAGCATTTCGGGTTTGTAGCTAAGGGATTCATTAGGATTGAGCATTACAGACTCGCCGGGCTTTTTCAAGGGGGCCATTATTGACAGGATTGGAGATTTTACGTTACGATTTTAGAATAGTGCTGAACCGGTTTAGTAATCGGTGCGCCAGCACAAGGAGGATCCCTTTGAATATTGATAAAGCAACCTTTAAGGAACATATTAGGCTTTGGCTCAAGCGCCGTTACGGCAAGGAACTTGCCGAAGCGACACTCCACGACATATACGACGCGGTAGCCGCAGCCTCCATGGAATACATTTTGGACAACTGGATGGCCACACGCAAGGCCTTCGATGCCAATCCAGGCCGCCAGATGTTTTACCTGTCCGCAGAATTTCTCATGGGCCGGGCACTGACCAACAACCTCATCAACCTGGGTATTCTGGACATGGTTAAGGAAGTCCTCGCAGAAATTGGACACGACATCAACGAAATCGAGGACCAGGAACCGGACGCAGGGCTCGGCAACGGCGGTCTCGGACGGCTTGCAGCCTGCTTCCTGGACAGTCTGGCGACCATGAACCTCCCCGGCCATGGCTACGGTATCCGGTACCGCTACGGCATGTTCGAGCAGAAGATTGAACACTGCCGGCAAATCGAAAAACCCGACAACTGGCTTGAGCACCGGGATCCCTGGGAAATTAAACGGAGCGACCTGGCGGTGGATGTAAAGATCGGCGGCGAGGTAGGCATTGTGGTGGATGAACAGGGCCGGGAACGCTTTACCGTAAAGAATGCTGAAATCATCCGGGCCATTCCCCATGATATGCCCATCGTCGGCTATGACACCAAGACCGTCAACACCCTCCGGCTTTGGGAAGCCTACAGCCCCGACGGCTTTAACCTCCAGCTTTTTAACGATATGCAATACACCCGGGCCGTAGAAAAGGCAAACCAGGCAGAAGACCTGTCACGGGTCCTCTACCCCAATGACTCTGGTCCCTCAGGCAAGGCCCTCAGGCTCAAGCAGCAGTATTTCTTTGTTTCCGCAAGCCTCCAGGACATACTCCGATCCTTTAAGCAGCGCTTCGGACGAGATTTTGCTAAACTTCCCGATTTTGCGGTGGTTCAGCTCAACGACACCCATCCTGTCGTTGCCATCCCCGAAATGATGCGGCTCCTCATGGACGAGGAAGGCCTTGGCTGGGACGAATCCTGGTCAATCGTAACCAAAATGTTCGCCTATACCAACCACACGATTTTGGCGGAAGCATTGGAAAAATGGCCCCTGGACCTCTTCTCTTCCCTCCTGCCCCGGATCTACAACATTGTGGAAGAAATCGACCGGCGGCACCAGGAAAGCCTTAAGCAGCTCTACCCCAACGATTGGGAACGGCGGAACCGCATGTCCATTATCGCCGAAGGCATGGTACATATGGCCCGGCTCGCCCTGGTGGGAGGCTTCTCGGTCAACGGAGTTGCAGCCCTGCATACAGAAATTCTTAAGAAACGGGAACTCCGGGACTGGTACGAGTGGAAACCCGATCACTTTAACAATAAAACCAACGGCGTTACCCAGCGGCGCTGGCTTAAACTCGCCAACCCCGGCCTTTCAGCCCTCATTACCGAAACCATCGGCTCTGGCTGGGAAACGGACCTTTCCAAACTCAGAGCCCTGGAACCCTATGCGGAGGATCCGGCCTTCCGGCAGCGCTTCGCCGCAATCAAACGGCAGAACAAGGTACAGCTTGCCGCCTACCTGGAGAAGACCCAGGGTGTAAAGATCGACCCCGATTCTATCTTTGACGTGCAGGTCAAACGGCTCCATGAGTACAAACGGCAGCTCCTCAATATTTTCCATGTCATGTACCTGCATAACAAACTCGCCGATGACCCCACTATCGAAATGCCGAAACAGACCTTTATATTCGGCGCCAAGGCAGCCTCCGGCTACCGGCGGGCCAAATCGATTATTTCACTTATTTGCGCCGAAGCGGCCCGGATCGATGCGGATCCCCGGGTTAAAGGCCGGCTCAAAGTAGTCTTTGCGGAAAACTACCGGGTAACCCTGGCAGAAAAAATCATCCCCGCCGCGGAGGTCTCCGAACAGATTTCCACCGCCGGCAAGGAAGCCAGCGGCACGGGCAACATGAAGTTTATGATGAACGGCGCCCTCACCCTGGGCACCATGGACGGAGCAAACGTGGAAATAGTCCAGGAAGTGGGCCGCAAAAACGCCTTTATTTTCGGACTCTCCGCCGAAGAAATTGCTGCCGTGGAAGCAACCCATTCCTACGATCCCCACCTGTATCTGGGCAGAAACCCCGCCCTCGCCCGGGTCGTACATCAGCTCGTGGACGGAACCTTCGGCCACGAATTCCAGGCCGCCTTTAAGGAACTCTACGATTCCCTGGTACACGGGGTTGATGGCAACCGGCCGGACCCCTATTACGTCCTCGCCGATTTCGATGCCTATGTACAGGCCCACGAACGGGTCGTGAGCACCTACGCCGACCAGGATGCGTGGAACAAAATGGCAATTATCAATGTGGCCCGCTCAGGAATCTTCTCCACCGACCGGACCATTGCCGAATACGCCGCTGACATCTGGAAGATTAAACCCATAGAAGTAAAATAAGGGCCTTTTTGATTGATGAACGGGGCCCCGCCAAGGGTCCCCGGCGAATCGATGAAGCATAGAAAAAGGCTGCCGCAAAATATGCGGCGCCGTGATGCATGGGGCACCCTGACACATGGGGCGCCGCAAAATATGCGACGGCCTTCTTTTTATGCGCTGCTAATGCAGATATTCGGTGTGGTCCTTGAGATTCCCCGCCATATGGGCCTGTACTGCTTCATCTATAAGTGAATAGTCTGTCACAATCGGGGTAATACCAGCCTGTCGCAGGCTTGCATAGGCACCGGCCCCCATTCCCCCTGCCACCAGGTACTGACAGTCCGCAATCGCCTGGGCCATGCGGCTGTGCCGATCCTGGGATGCGACGTCGAAGCCATGCCCCGCCTCATGACCATGATGTTCATGACGGTGTTGTGAATGATTATCATGGGCACCTGCAAAATGAGCATGTCCCAGCTTTTCCCGCTGTTCACGGCCCACAACCTGACCATTCTCGACCGTGATTACTTCATAAAACCGAGCCCGGCCAAAATGCTGGCTGATTGTCTTTCCATCATCGGTTACAAAGGCAATTTTCATCTTTCGCTCCTCTTTGTTATTAGCATATGCCCATTATAACCCATTACTTTTCCTAAGACAAGACCTCCGCAAGCAGCAGAAACTCTGTATTCCCTTGCAGAACCGCGGTACAGTTGCTACCTTTATAATATGAGTACCCTGGATACCCCAGCCAATCGAGCTCCCTTTAATTACCTCACCCCGGATCTTATCGCTGATACCATCGAAGATGCCTTTGGGATATCCCTAAAAAGCCTTATATATCCCTATCCAAGCTATATTAACCGGGTATATGGCCTGCAGGATGTAGATAACAAGGAATATGTGGCAAAGTTTTATAGGCCTGGCCGCTGGACTTTCGAACAGATTTCTGAAGAACATCAATTTCTTGCAGAACTGGTGCGGGGAGAATGTCCGGTGGTACTTCCATTACCCGATCAGGACGGAATAACCCTTCAGACCTTAAAACTCGAAGCATGCACTCCAGGAACAGAAGAAGCTACAGAACTCGTTTTTTACTTTGCCCTGTTTCCCAAGGTTTCGGGCCATCCCTTTGACCCCGAGTCTGATGAAGACTGGCTAAGGCTGGGGTCCCTTGCGGCCCACCTGCATGTCACCGGCAGAAAGGCAAAGGCTGAGAGCCGGCTCCTTTTAGATCCGGAACTTTTACATAACTACAGGGAAACACTTTTAAAAGAACAGCTTGTACCAGAGAATTTTATATCCGACTTTATATCCATAACCGACCGAGCTATGGAACTATTCAGAACCCACAGCCAAGGCCTTGCAACCCTCAGGCTGCACGGCGATTTTCACCGAGGGAATCTAATCAGGGCCGCAGACCAGGGCCTAGTCATTATCGATTTTGATGATATGGCCGAAGGTCCGGCAGTTCAGGATCTCTGGCTCCTTTTGCCGGATCATCTCCGGAGCAGCAGGCGTGAATTAGAACTCATCCTCCAGGGCTACAGCGATTTTGAGGAATTTGAACGCAGAGAACTGGAACTTATTGAGGATCTCCGGTTTTTCAGGATGGTCCATTACCTGCACTGGCAAAGCCAGCAGCGGCATGACCGGGCATTCTTCCGGCACTTTCCCGACTGGGGAAGCAGAGCTTTTTGGCTAAAAACCATAGAAGACCTGCAGGACCAGCTTCTGGAAATGGGCGGATAGGCCGAACAGGGGGCAGTCCGGAGATCTTTATAGACCGGCGGCCTCATCGAGCCCCAAGGCGATATTCATGCACTGCAAAGCCGCACCGGAAGCCCCTTTGCCAAGATTGTCTAGCCTGCAGATCAGGAGTGCCTGGTCTGTGTTGCCGTACACAAAAATCTCCGCCCGGTTGGAACCATTACAGGCGGTGGGGTCAAAGTAACCCGCTTCTGGCAGGGAGGCTTCACCCAGGGGCATAACCTTTACAAAACGGCTCTGGCCATAGCGCGCTGCATACAGGCTTTGCAAGCTCGCCAGGTCCGTTTTTTGGGCCAGCGTATCCAAATGCAGCGGGATGGCCACCGCCATACCTCGTTCAAAGTTACCGATGATGGGGGTAAAGAGGGGAGTACGGGCAAGGCCGCCATGGAGCCGCATTTCCGGAAGATGCTTGTGCTGGAGGCTCAGCGCATAGTGCCGGGCTGCCTCCATACCCATTCCCGCCCCTTGTCCGGCGTGGTACGCATCGATTAGTTTGTGTCCGCCCCCGGAGTATCCTGTAATCGAATGGCAGGTAAGGGGATAGTCGGGGCTGAGCAGCCCCGCATCCACCAAGGGGCGGACAAGCAGCACAAAGCCTGTGGCATGGCAGCCCGGCACGGCAATTCGGCGGGAGCGGGTTATCTGTTCCCGCTGTTGTATTGACAGCTCCGGAAGGCCGTAGGTCCAGTCCGGCAGGGTCCGGTGGGCCGTACTGGCATCGATAACAATAGTGTTCGGGTTTGTCACCAGGGAGGCCGATTCCCGGGCCGCATCATCGGGCAAACAAAGGAAGGCCACATCCGCTCCGTTCAACAGGCGGCGGCGTTCATCAATATCTTTTCTGAGTTCATTCTTTATGGTGAGCACTTCTATATCTTGCCGGAGCGACAAACGCTCCCCTATCTGGAGCCCCGTAGTCCCCGCATTTCCATCCACAAACACTCGGTATTTCATGGACTCATTATGACAAGATTTTGGGGCATGTACAAGAATTCAAACAAAAAGGGGAGTCATGCAGCTACTCCCCTATATGATATAGAACACAATAAAGTACGTAATGTTCTTTCAAAAGCAAAAGCATCTTGAAAGAACCTTAAGGAACTTATTATTAGCGTGAAGTACTTCGAGATTTCGTGTAAACATCAAAACAAACCGCACCCAGTAAAACAAGTCCCTTAATTGTCTGCTGCCAGTCCACACTGACACCCATTATAGACATACCATTATTTAATACGCCCATCACAAGCCCGCCGACGATGGTTCCAACGACTGTACCAACACCACCGGAAGCAGAAGCACCACCAATATAGCAGGCGGCAATTGCATCGAGTTCAAAGTTTGTTCCAGCCTTTGGGGTTGCTGCATTAAGACGACCTGCAACTACAAGGCCTGCGATTGCAGCTAGAAAGCCCATATTAGCATAAACCCAGAACATAACCTTTTGGGTTTTTACACCGGATAATCGAGCTGCTTTTTCATTTCCACCCAATGCATAAATATGGCGGCCTGCAATAGTCCGTTGAGTGATAAAGGTATACACAAAAATCAGCAGACCCAATAAAATAAGCACAATAGGAATACCATTGTAAGCTGCAAGATTGAAGGTTAAGAGATTTATTGCAACCACAATCAGGATTATCTTTGCAATTTCTAGACTAAGGGGAAGAACTTCAAAATCATATTTTTTCTTTTTAGCCCTGTTGTTTAATTGAGATGCGATAAAAAGCACCGACATTATCACCCCAATTACTATTGCAATCCCATTGAGACCCGCAATATGCCATTCCCCCGGTATAAAACCGGCAGCATATTCTGAATAGACTTATCAAAGGGGGCCTTTGTCTGTCCCTTTAAAATAACCATCGTGAGGCCACGAAAAATCAACATGCCAGCAAGAGTAACGATAAAGGGCGGGATCCGCAGAAAAGCAATAAAAAATCCATGGAACGAACCAACCAGTAGACCAATGAGCAGGGTAAAAAAGACACCTGTGGCAACTGGCATTTTTAAATCTATCATGAGTACCGCAGATACTGCGCCAACAAAGGCTACTACGGATCCAACAGAAAGGTCCACATTTCCAGTTACTATACAGAGAAGCATTCCAACACCAAGAATCAAAACATAGCTATTCTGTAACACCAAATTGGTTATGTTCATCGGCTTAAATAAAATGCCCCCCGTTAGCACCTGAAAGAACAGCATGATAAATAACAAGGCCATAACCATCCCGTATTGCCGCATATTATTTTTAAAGAAAGCAGTTATCCTTCCCATATTCTATCTCCTTTCGTCTAATATCCTGATTATGCAAAAATTTTTTGGCGACTTTGTTTTTGATGTTCAATAATTTTTTTCATAATTGCCTCTTGGGTTGCTTCCTCTCTTTGTAACTCCCCAACAATTTGACCTTCT
>JAIWNU010000160.1 GCA_020216655.1 Treponema sp.
TCCGCGGCCGCTATCATGTGCTTGGGGGGCTTATCGCACCCCTGGATGGTATAGGCCCAGAGAAACTCGCTATCGGCCAACTGCTTAACCGTATACGGCGAAGCGGCATTAGCGAGGTTATTATTGCCTTAAACCCGACAGTAGAAGGAGATACCACGGCCCTGTATCTCCATAAAATTCTAAAAGATACGGGGGTTACGGTTTCACGGCTTGCTTCGGGGCTTCCGGTCGGCGGCGATTTGGAATATGCGGACCGGCTTACCCTGTCCCGCAGTTTCCGCGGCCGCATTCCCATGTAAGGTGTACAGGAGCTACCGGTTTAATTCTTACCCATAAGGCGGTAACATTCATCGATAATGGGTTCTATGGCCGGTATGGAAAATCCAAGCTGCTCAAGCTGTTTCCGTTCCTGGCTCTGCTCCCAATTCATATAGGGGTTGCTGTAATTGCGTTTTAAGAAATCGTAGACCAGATCTTCTGCTTCTTGGGGAAGAGAGAAAAAAATACCCCGCCCTTTCCCAAGAACCCGGCGTATGGCACTGCGGACATGGGTCATAAAGAGATCCTGGTAGACATCATAGGACCGGCCGGATAGATGCATGAGCCGTTCAGAAACAGAATTCCGCCGAACCGGACTTTCCCGTAATTCTGATTCCCCAGAAGACCCAGACTTTTTCTGTTTGTCCAGCTCTGAAACAGGCTTTGCTTTTTCTTGAACGACCGCAGCGTTTACAGGTTTGTTGCGGGTCTCACGGGCGTTTGGTACGCCGGTGAGCCGAGGCTGGGCTGCAAGCCTGCCGGCACTCATCGTATTGCCCCCGGCAACATTGCCAGTAGCGGCCACATTGCCACGCCCGCCAACACCGCCGCCCCCGGCAGTACTGCCCCCGGCAGTACCGCCCCTGGCGGTGCCACTGATCCCGGCGGTACGGCTGCCCCCGGCGTTACCGCCGGTTCCGGCGTTACTTGTACGTGTTCGGCGCCTGGGGGGTGTCCTTCTTTTGGAGGTTTCAGGACCGGCTTTTTCATTACCTTCCAGTTTTGCCTTTAACAAAGCCCACTGCTGCTGCAGGTAGCGGTCACCCTGAATAGAATAGTAGTACCCAGTTATCAGAATGCTCATGACCGAGGCAAGGATTTCTTCGTCCCGTTTACCCCCCAGGCGCCCCCGTTGTATGGCGGAAAAAACCTCGTAATGTTTGGTTTTATATTTTCGGGAATAGAGAAAGAGGATTCGCTCAAAGGCTGAATCATGCACCAAATTCCAGTACTTAAAACAAAAAGCCAGGGTTTTATCTTCAATACGGCTCAGCGTGGGAGGTATTTGTATCCGGGCTATATCTGCAGCGGAAAAACGGATAGCATTCAAATCAATATGTACCTGCGGTGGCTGCGACTCAGCACGATGCTTTCCGAGCGCCCCGCGCTGCTTAGCTTCCTGCAGCTCCTGCTGGCGTCTTTGCTTTTCCGCAAGGCTCCGCTGCTTAAGCTGTTCTGCCTTATCCTGGGCAACAAGCCGCCTGCGCTCTTCTGCCTGGGCTTGTTCCTGCAAGGCCTTGCGGCGCTGCCGTTCCTCTTCCACAATCGACAGCGATTCGGTAACGTAGGCGCGGATAAGGGCTTCCGCCTTGGCCATAGATTTTTCGCAATAATGCAAACGCTGCGCATAGCGGTGGAGCCGTTCCATAGCCATGACGGCCTCAAAGCGTTCCCGAGGCAGCAAAGCTAAAATTGCGTCTGCTGTTTTAATAGTAGAGTACACATCGGTCTCATCAAATGAATCAGCCTTTACAGCAATATATTTGATAAGCTTCTTGGTACGTTCCAGAACCCTTTGGCCTAAAGCAAGGTAGGCTTGCTTGAGCAATGCTGTATAGTGGGGCGAACGGGTTCGATAGGCCCGCAGTATTTCGGTTCTGAATTGATCATCGGGATATCGGGGGACAAGCCGACTTTGGTACAGTACCAGCGCATCGGATGAACGACCGAGGGCACGCAGATCATAATATCGTTCAATATCCGGATCATGATCGGGAGAAAGAAATGGATATTCTGTTTGTAGTAATTCTGTCTGCAGATCCAGGACGCTCATTGGGAGCATTGTATCTATTGTAAGGGGTTTTATCCAGTACTTTTTTACCACAGGTTTTGTGCAATCGATGGTATACTGATGGCTGGAGGTAAACCCTATGGCCGCTACGCAGCAATATATTCTTGCCCTGGACCAGGGAACCACTACATCCCGGGCAATACTGTTTAACCACTCAGGGGCTGTTATTGCCCTTTCCCAAAAGCCATTCCGCCAAATATATCCTCAAGGGGGATGGGTGGAGCACGATCCAGAGGAAATCTGGAAAACCCAGTACGAGGCAGCTACGGAGGCGGTCGCCCAGGCCCAAATTACGGCAGATCAGATTGCCGCCATCGGTATTACAAACCAACGGGAAACAACCCTGTTATGGGAACGAAAAACAGGAAAACCTGTCTACAATGCGATTGTATGGCAATGCAGGAGAAGCGCCGATATTTGCCGGGAACTCAAAGCTTTGGGCCATTCGGATATGATCCGGGAAAAAACAGGCCTGGTATTGGACCCCTATTTTTCCGCCAGCAAATTGATGTGGCTCTTCCAGGAAATACCGGGCTTAAAAAGCCGCGCTGAAGCCGGGGAGCTCTGTTTTGGCACCGTCGATTCCTGGCTTATTTTTAAGCTGACTGGGAAACACCTTACGGATGTTACCAACGCTTCGCGCACCTTGCTTTTCAATATTAAGACCCTGCAATGGGACGATGAACTTCTTAAAATATTCGGCGTTCCTCGGGCCATATTGCCTGAAGTCCTCCCCTCTTCTGGTTTCTTCGCCCAAACCTTGCCTGAACTATTCGGTAAAAGCATTCCCGTAACCGGCTGCGCCGGAGACCAACAGGCAGCACTGTTCGGACACGCCTGCTTTTATCCCGGTTCGGTTAAAAATACCTATGGCACCGGCTGTTTTACCCTGCTTAATACGGGTAATAAACCTATCACCTCAAAAAACAACCTCCTTACCACCGTTGCTTGGAAAATTGGCGGCGAAACGACCTACGCCCTCGAAGGGAGCGTATTTATAGGAGGAGCCGTAGTACAATGGCTTAGGGATGAGCTGCATCTTATCGAAAATTCGGCAGAATCAGAAGCATTGGCAAAATCGGTCGAATCATCAGGGGGTGTCTTTATCGTCCCCGCTTTTGTCGGTATGGGCGCGCCCTATTGGGACCCGGATGTCCGGGGAACCATAGTTGGCCTGACCCGGGGCAGCAATCGAGCTCATATTGTTCGTGCAGCCCTGGAAAGCATCGCATTCCAGTCACGGGACTTGATTGACTGCATGGAAAGCGATTACGGGCAGGCTATACAGGAGCTTAAGGCAGACGGCGGGGCGGCGGCGAACTCTTTTCTCATGCAGTATCAATCGGATATACTGGGTAAGGCGGTTGTACTTCCGGAAGTTATGGAAATAACAGCCCTGGGAGCTGCGTATCTTGCGGGACTTGAAGTAGGTTATTGGGACAGCCTGCGTGATATTGAAGTAAACTGGCGTATGCGGCGCCGGTTCCAACCGGGAATGAACAACGATACCCGAAAACAGCTGTTGGACCAATGGCATCGGGCTATCGATGCAGCCCGAAGTTACCGTCATTTATAATCCAGGGGGTAACATACAACCATGCCAGAACTCAGGGTACTTATCATTTTGGACGATGCTGGGGTACAGGATGAATTCCGGCACCATCTGGAAAACAATGCGTTTAAGCATTCCTACCATTTAGTACCCTCAGTATCGGAAGCCTTTCATGTGCTCCATCAGCAGGCCATCGATATGGTTCTGGCACAGGCAAACCTCGCGATAGAGGATTTGCTTCGCCAATATCCCTTTGTCCCCTGTATCGTGTTAGGTAAGCAGTCAGAACAGGCCCGGCTGGATGGTCTGCTTGCCCAGGGGGCCAGTGATTACATCTATATAGACAATCCAGAGTGGTATTCCATGCTGGATACTACCCTGAATAAGATCTGGAACATTCGGAACAGCCTGCAGCAGGAACTTATCTTCGCGTCTCAGCGATATCATAACCTTGTAGAAGCCCTTCCCGACGTGGTATATGAGCTTGACCCACAGGGCCATTTTACTTTTGTAAATCAAGCGGTCCGGTCATTAGGTTATGAGCCAGAAGAACTATTGGGTCAGCACTTCAGTACCATCCTTTTCGAAGAAGACGTTCCCCAGGTAAGCCGGGATTCTATTCTTAAACTGTATAAAAACAACAACACCGGCAACCGTTTTGCTCCCAAGCTTTTTGATGAACGGCGAAGCGTGGACCGAAAGACCGAAAACCTGGAACTGAGAATTAAGCGCAAGACAAGCCGTTTTGGAAAAAATGAAGAAATGTACGCCACCATAATTTCCTACGGCGAAGTTTCATCTGCCGGAGCCTACCAACCCGTAGGAGGATCGGACCAGCGGGTATTCGTAGGTACCGTAGGTATTATTAGAGATATTACCTTGCGGAGAAAATCCGAAGAAATGCTCCGCAAAATGTATCAGGCAGTCGATCAAAGCCCCGTGGCAATATCCATCATCAATCAGGATTTTATCATAGAATATGTCAACCCAGCCTTTTTTAGCATGACCGGAGCAGGTCCGGAGGCTGCCATAGGAAGCAAATTCCACGAATACCTCGTGAACACCGCAGACCAGACAACTTATGAGGATCTCTTAAGCTCGATCCATGCAGGCATTGACTGGAAAGGGGAAATTCGCTGCAACAGGATAAACGGAGACCCCTTTTGGAGCTCCCTTTCGGTTTCAGCTATCCGGGACCCCAAAGGCGCCATAAGCCATTATCTATGCATCATGGAAGATATCACTAGGCGCCGGACATTGGACGAGATGCTTAAAAATGCCAAAGAAGCAGCCGAGGCAGCCAACAAGGCAAAGAGCGAGTTTTTAGCCAACATGGGACACGAAATTCGCACCCCCCTGGCGGGGATTATTTCTCTTTCCGAAGTGCTGCTGACCGACAACCCACGGCAGGATCAGTATGACCGGATAAAAGCGATTCAGGCATCCAGCCAGACACTTTTAGCTATCCTGAACGATCTCCTGGACCTATCCAAAATAGAGGCCCGGGCAATTGAACTCTACCTGGAAAACTTTTCGCTTGAGGAAACCATAGAAGCCCTGCTTTTGCCTTTCAAAGCCCAGGCAGAAGAAAAGGGCCTCAGTTTCCATTATTCTGTAGATAATGGCGGATTTCCGATAATAAACGGAGACCGGCTTAAAATAAACCGCATCATTTCCAACCTTGTATCCAACGCAATCAAATTTACTGAGACTGGCTCGGTAGAAGTCCATTGTGCCATCCGTGCTAAAGATAATATGCCGGGGCTCTTTGTTTCGGTCCGCGATACGGGTATCGGCATTTCGGGAGTGGACCAGCAGAAACTCTTCCGCCATTTTACCCAACTAAGCAGCAGCCTCAACAAAAGATACCAGGGAACCGGTTTAGGCTTAGCGATCTCAAAGGAACTCGCGGTCAAAATGGGCGGGGATATTACTTTTGACAGCATCCCCGGCCAGGGAAGCACCTTTTACTTTTATACACCGGTAAATACAGCGACGGGGAACCCCGTACAGTCTGATGAGTTCACCTATATAGCCCGAAAACGACTCTCCATACTCATTGCAGAAGACAATCCGGTAAACAGGGACTACCTCCATTATTTCCTTAAAAAGGCGGGCCACCAGGTAGAAGTAGCAGAAGACGGTCTTACGGCAATCCAGAAACTGGAAAAGGGTGATTTTGATCTTATATTGATGGACCTTCAAATGCCTGGCATGGACGGTATTACCGCTGCGTCTACCATACGGTCCTACCGGGGCCTTAATTATGACCCCCGCATTTCCATTATTGCACTCACAGCCTATACCGAATCCGAGCTGGGACATAAAGAGTCCCTCGCCGATTTTGATGCCTATGTGTCAAAACCGGTCAATGCTATGACACTGCTCAATCTTATCGATTCGGTAATGACTAAAAAAGAATATTTTGATATTAACAGTCTTAAGCGTCACTATATGTCATCTCAGGATGAATTCCGGCGGCTCCTTTTAATCGCTTCCCAGGATCTGCCCAAGCACATGGATCAATTTAAAGCGTACCATGAAGCATCACAGTACAATGAGGCTGCTGAAGTGCTGCATGGCGTGGTAAGTATACTTTCCGCCCTGGAAAGCATTCGGGGACTCCAGCTCGTCAAACGGTACCGAAAGGCAGTTCAGGAACAGCATTGGGAAGCATTAAAAGAAGACGCAGAGGATTTGCTTCGGGAAACCTTAGGCATACGACGCCAAATACAACACGCATTGGGAGAACTGTAAACATGAAAGATCGTATGGGGATAAACCTCGGAACAGGCCTCGGCAAAGTGTTTTTATTTTTACTGGCAAGCACGGCCTGCGCGGGGCCTTCAGACGCCAGCCTGGGGGATGGACTTTTTGCCCGAATCAGTACCGATAAGGGGGACATCATCGTTCGGCTGGAATATAAAAAAACGCCCCTCACGGTCTGCAATTTTACCGGCCTTGCGGAAGGCAAGCTGAACGCCGCAGGCGGGAAACCCTTCTACAATGGATTAACTTTTCACCGGGTTATCAATGACTTTATGATCCAGGGGGGGGACCCCCTTGGAAACGGGACCGGCGGGCCGGGTTATAAATTCCCCGACGAAATTGTGGATGATCTTAAACACGACAGCCCTGGCGTGCTTTCCATGGCAAATGCAGGCCCTGGAACCAATGGCAGCCAGTTTTTTATTACCCACAAGGCAACTCCCTGGCTCGATGGAAAGCATAGCGTCTTTGGACGGGTGGTGGAAGGCCAAGATGTGGTAAACGCCATCCAGCAGGGCGATAAAATTAAGAGTATTACCATCATCCGAAACGGTAATGACGCGAAGGCCTTTAAGAACGATCAGGCCACATTTGACAGTCTGCTAAAAAATGCCGCAAGTGCTGCTGCTGAGCGTGTTGCGGCTAAACGGCAGAATGACTTGGCATTAATTGCCACCAAATATCCAGGGGCCCTGACAACTCCTAATGGAATCCGCTATGTGATACTAAAAGAAGGAACGGGTACAAAGGTACAAGCAGGCAATACTGTCTCGGTGAATTATAAAGGGATGTTCCTGAACGGCGAGGTCTTCGATGCCTCAGACTTTCATGGCGGCCCCTTCCAGTTCCAGGCTGGAACAGGCCGGGTTATACCAGGATGGGACCAGATAGTGATGGACATGAAAAAAGGCGAGAAACGGATCGTGGTGCTTCCCCCGGAACTTGCCTACGGAGAACGGGGGGCCGGCGGCGTTATCCCTCCGAACGCATTCCTCGTGTTTGAAATGGAACTCGTTTCCATAAAATAGGACTTCCCATGGGAATAAACAGGCCGGACACCGAAGCCGATGCTGAAGCATTTGTAGAAGCGGCCCGGCATTTTAAAGACATACTTGCAGACACATCGAGCCTTATAGTCCTAGCGGATATCGGGGCCCTGGAAACAGCCGCCAGCCTGTGGCGGCTCGCGACCATTGCAGAAGCTGCAGAAGAGGCCAGGCCAGAACTTCGTGCTCAGCTTGGCATTACGGAGCAACAGGGAGGCGCTTTAGATCCGGCCGACAGCATAGCACGGCCCCTGATCAGAATTGTTCCCGCATCGCACGCAGCGCCCACAGTACCCTCAGCAAAGGGCCCGATAACCAAAGGAATGTCCACAGATCAGAAGCTCGTCGAAACGGCAAAGGCCCATCGCTGGCCGGTTTTAGCGGAGGACAGAAAAATTCTCATCGCCGCAGAAGAAGCTGGCCTTGTCTGTTTTGACTGTCTTGTGGCCATAGAACTTTTTAAGGCCCTGTCAGATGCAGGGCAAGAGGCGTATCCACGCTGGCACCGCAGAATCACAGAACGGAATACCTACACCGCCTACCGCCGTTCATGGGCAGAACAAATAGCCATTGCATTGCAGAAACTCATGTGACTTCTGGCGGGGCTTCTCGAGAAAAGCCCGTGCAGCAAGTATCAGTACGCACCGAGCCGCTAAAACACCAGCTCAGTCAGCCCAACGGTACCGTTCGCTCGTTACGGTGAAACTTGAGCGGACACCGGCGGTAGCCCTGAGCGTCCCATCATCAAAAATAAATATGCCTTCCGCGTTCCCGAGGGATTCAAGAAGCGCCTTGCCTTTTTCATAACCCAGGGCAAACACAGTGGTAGAAAGACCGTCTGCATCGATGGAGCGGTCAGTCACTATCGTAACCGAAAGCAGCCTGTTTTGTACCGGATATCCATTAACAGTTGAAAGGATATGATGATAGCGTACGCCGTCTTTAATCAAGAACCGCTCGTACACGCCGGAGGTCACCATGGTTTTGTTTTTTATCTCCAGAATGCCCACATAGGCACCCCGTTCACCCGCAGGGTCCTGAACACCAATCCGCCAGTTTTTGCCTCCCTGCTTTTCGCCGTAGGCAAGCACATTTCCGCCTAAATCAATAATCGCCCGATCTACCTTTTTCTTTTTAAGGATCCGGGCTATTTCATCCGCCGCATAGCCCTTGGCGATGGCTCCCAGGTCCAGCGCCATACCCGGCCGTTTCAAAAACACGGTGCGCTGCGCTTGGTCTAGCACCACATCTTTCCAATTGATCAGGGGTAACACTTTTTTGATTTCTTCCGGTGACGGAACACGGGCATTGTCGGTACCGATACCCCACAGCTTAACAAGGGGGCCAACCGTCGGGTCAAAGGCTCCTCCAGAAAGTTCTGCATAGCGAAGCGCGGCGGACAGCACATCGATGACATCGGCATGAACGGTAACAGCCTCGCGTCCAGCGGCAGCATTCACCCGGTCCAATTCGGTACCAGCCTTGTTCACGCTCATATGGTCTTCTATTTCACGGAGCCGAGCAAAAAGTGTTCGGTATAACTCGGGCTTTCCCTTTTCATAGAGGTTGATAGTACATAGGGTTCCCAGCGCATATTCGGTCTGGGCCGGCATGGGTTTTGCGCAGGCGGCAAGGGTTAAAGCAAGGCCTGCAATAATAATACTTACAATTCGTTTCATAATGGGAGCATACAGGGAAAATACGCGTGGGGCAAGCGGTAGTAGATTACTATTATGCTCATATAGACTGAAGACCATTGGTGCATTACACTGTTACTACTCATAATATAGAGGAGGATTCCCTTGTCGTACACAGCCAGCGAACACAGATACGCGGCCATGCCCTACCGCCGGTGCGGTCGGTCCGGGCTTGACTTGCCTGCCCTTTCTTTAGGTTTTTGGCACAACTTTGGCGGAACCTCTCCCTATGAAAATTCCCGCGCCATGGCCCGGACCGCCTTTGACGCGGGGATTACCCACTTTGACCTGGCCAATAATTACGGTCCCCCTCCTGGCAGCGCAGAAGAAACCATGGGCCGCCTATTAAAAGACGACTTTAAGCCTTACCGGCATGAACTTGTTATATCCACCAAAGCGGGGTATCTCATGTGGCCCGGCCCCTATGGAGACCGGGGTTCCCGAAAATACCTGCTGGCCAGTTTGGATGACAGCCTGCGCAGAATGGGCCTCGATTATGTAGATATTTTCTATTCCCATAGACCCGACTATGAAACACCGCTGGAAGAAACAATGGGAGCCCTTGCCCAGGCGGTCCGTCAGGGCAAGGCACTCTATGTGGGACTTTCTAACTATCCTGCAGACCGGACCCAGGAAGCCGCAGCCATATTAAGAGATCTTGGCGTGTCCTGCCTCATACACCAGCCCAAGTACAATATGTTTGACCGTTGGATTGAACGGGATCTGCTTTCGGTGTGTGGGGACGAGGGTATCGGAATTATGGCCTTTATGCCCCTCGCCCAGGGACTCCTGACAGGTAAATATCTGCAAGGGATTCCTGCCGATTCCCGGGCTGCTTCAGACAGCCCCTTCCTTAAATCCGAGCAAATTACTGAAACGGTGCTTGAAAAAATCCGCAGCCTGAACGCCTTGGCTGCGAACCGGGGGCAGAGCCTAGCCCAAATGGCTATAGCCTGGACTCTGAGGGATAAGCGAGTTACAAGCGCCCTTATCGGCGCAAGCCGGCCTGAACAGATTCGGGAAAACATCGGAGCCCTTACCAATCTTAGCTTTAGTACCGACGAACTAGCCGAAATTGACCGGATTGTGGGGAGGCCCTGAACTTTTATGGAACAAACACTCCTCACCGCCATGATTGCTGCAGCGAGGGAGGCCGGAGCCTTTCAGCTTTCCGAATTCCGCCGCCGGGGACCCGGCTGGGGAGACACAAAGGCAGCCCACGATTTTGTATCCTTTGTGGATGTGGAATCGGAGCGGCTCATTAAAACAACACTCGGTAAGGCCTTACCAGAAGCGGCCTTTTACGGCGAAGAAACCGAACAGCAGCGGGGGGTCCAATACACTTGGATTGTGGATCCCCTGGATGGGACAACCAATTTTCTTTCCGGTCTGGACCACTTTTCAGTCTCCATCGCCCTCTGGGAAGGAGAGAGACCAAAGCTCGCAGTCATTTATAAACCCGCCACGGAAGAACTCTTTACCGCCGCAGATGGCCTTGGAGCTTGGCGCAACGGGGTCCTCCTTGAACGGGCAGCTCCCATGGACTGCGGCGCCGCCCTTATTGCCACCGGAACCCCCTACCGGTCCCCCGATACGGCGCAGGCCTTTTACCATGCCCTGGACCAGGTACTTAAGAAATTCCGGGATGTTCGGCGCTGCGGCTCGGCGGCCCTGGACCTTGCCTACCTAGCCGCGGGCTTTTTCCAGGGTTTCTGGGAAGTGGACCTGCAGCCCTACGACGTGGCGGCCGGTCTCCTCTTGCTCAAGGAAACGGGACACCCCTTCAGTACCTTTCAGGGAAGGCCCTACGATCCCTTTAAGCACCGGGGCTTCGTGACCGGCCGCCCCGGAGTATACGAGACCCTGCAACGACAGGTCGCCGCCGCCTACGGGGATCTATAGTCCAAAGAGCTTAATGCCCTCGTGGGGAAATTTTTCTTTTACCGCCTCTACGGCGGCGGCGATGCGGCGCCCCTCCGCTTCGTCGCACCAGATTATAAGAGCAAAGTTTTCTTCCGGCCATACCGCGTCTCCCATACGGGGACCGGAAGAGCCGACACCGTGAACTACGGGGATTTTAGTATATTCCTTAGCCACACCGGCCTTTGCAAAGGCATCAAAAAGGTCTTCTTCCACAGAACGGTTGGCAAAAAGTTCTAGTCGTATCATTTCGCTGCCTCCTGGGCTGCTTTTTTACTCAATCCCGCGGCAATCCGCTCCCGGCGAGCCTCCGCACAGGCCTTGCGTTCATCAGCACGTTTATTAAAGATTGCATAAATGACGGGCATTAAAAACAAGGTCATCAGGGTACCGAAGGAAAGTCCCCCAAGGACGGTTTTCCCGATGGGGGCCACCAGTTCAGACCCTTCGCCGGGGAAAAACGCCATGGGAACAAGACCCAGCACGGTAGTAAGGGTGGTCATCAATATGGGCCTGAGCCGATTG
>JAIWNU010000161.1 GCA_020216655.1 Treponema sp.
CCTGCGGCCATTTCGTTCAAAACAGGGTTATTGCCGATCATACCCACACCGCGGCTTGCATGAAAGGCAAAGACACCGATCATCATGAGCCCCAGGGCAATGTCATTCCTGCCGATCCGATCAAAAAAGGGTGCAATGACCAGGGGTATCATAACCAGGTACCGGGTAAGCCAGGCGGTTGCAAAAACCTGCACAATGGGCAGACGGCGCACCAGGATTTTCCCCACGGGCATAAAAAAGAAGGCGGTAAAAACAAAGGCGTTTAAGACACCGATAACAGTCGACTTGGCGCCAAGGCGCAGGGCATAGAGGGTAATGACACTGCCTGATAGGATGGTAAATGAAAAGGAGTTAAAACCATTAAAAACATTATATAATTTACGGAATTTTTTCAGTTGATAGGGCGTAAGCTGGCCGGTCATACTGTATATTCTAGCTGTTTAAGCCAGGGATTTACAAGAGAACAGGGACCGGCTTTAAAATAACATCAAATAATAAAAACCCTTGTAAGCACAATTCTAAATCCATTATAGTGTAAAGAGATGCCTATTAAGCAAGGAGGAAAAGAAATGGACAAAATAAAGGCCAGTATTCTCCTTGTGGAAGACGATGCCATTACTGCCATCATGGAAAAAAACCAGCTTGAACGTTACGGTTATGAGGTCCATCTTGTAAAAACAGGAGAAGAGGCGATAGCCACGGTGGCAGAACAGAAGCTACCAATTGATTTAATTTTGATGGATATAGATTTAGGGCCCGGCATCGATGGAACCGAAGCGGCGGCGCAAATACTTGCCCTTAAGGATATTCCCGTACTTTTTTGTTCATCCCATAATGAACGAGAAATAGTTGAAAAAACCGAAAATATAAGCGGCTACGGGTATGTGGTAAAAAACTCAGGCATCACGGTCCTGGATGCGTCCATCAAAATGGCCCTAAAACTTTTTACATCCAAAATGGAACATCTAAAAACAGAGAAAGAACGGCAGAGACTATTAGGCTACCTGGAAAAGGCTCTGGATGAAATATACATTTTTAATGGCCGGGACTTGCATTTTGAGTATGTCAACAACGGGGCTATCCGAAATCTGGGCTATACGTTTGAAGAATTAAAAACAATGCCCCCCGTGGATATTAAGCCAGAATACACAGAAGCAAAGTTTCGGGAATTCATCCGCCCCCTTATCGAAGGCCGCCAGGAAGAACTGCATTTTGAAACAGTGCATCGCCGCAAAGACGGAAGCACCTACCCGGTAGAAATACACCTGCGATACAACCCCGGTCCGGATGGGGGAACTTTCTCTGCCTTTATTATGGATATTTCGGAACGCAAACGTTCAGAAGAGGCGCTGCGGGAGAGCGAGGCCCTGTTCCGGCATGTTTTTGAACAGCACAAGGCGGTAAAACTGCTCATTGATCCAGAGGATGGCCGCATTTTAGACGCAAACCTTGCGGCGGTAGAATTTTACGGCTGGAGCCGGGAACAGCTCTGTTCTATGCACATCCAGGATATCAACACCCTGTCTCCAGAAGCTGTCGCAGAGGAAATGGCGAAAGCAGTAGAAAACAAACGGAACTATTTCCAGTTTAAGCACCGCCTGGCCGACGGCTCGGTTCGGGATGTGGAGGTCTACAGCAGTAAGCTGGAAATAAGAGGCAAAGCGGTGCTCCACTCGATAATTCATGACGACACGGACAGAAAACGGGCGGAAGAGGCCCTTAAAAAGCAGCTTGCCGAGAAGGAGATCCTCCTCCGTGAAGTGCATCACCGGGTAAAAAACAATATGGCGAATCTCATGGCCCTCTTAAAGTTTCAGGCCAACGAGACAGAAAATGCCGAGGTCCGCCAGGGCTTAGAGGAGGCTATCGCCCGCACAGAAAGCATGCAGAGTCTCTACGAAAAACTCCTTTTATCAGGAGAATACCGGGAAATTTACATGAAGAACTACTTAGAGGACCTTGTGAACTCTATTTTGGAAATATTCACCTTTCATTGCGCTGTAACCCTGGAAATGAATATTGCCGACATTCCATTGGACATTAAGCGGGCGGGAACTATCGGAATCATAACTAATGAGCTGTTAACAAATACCTTAAAATATGCCTTTGCGGACCGAACAACGGGAACTATCAGGATAATCCTAGAAAAAACAGAGGATCAGATTCGCCTTGTTATTAAGGATGACGGCCCTGGCTTTGACGCCCAGAGTCTTATGAGCAAGTCCACAGGCTTCGGCCTTACCTTAGTGAACATGCTTGCGGAAGAGCTTAAGGGAACCTTTACCATGCAGAATGACCACGGTACCATAAGCACTGTTCAGTTTCCATATATAGGCCTTACGTTATAGCCCTTACTCCGCCCCGCCTAAATAAGCAATAAGGGCGGCCCTGCTTGGCTGGCCCGTCCGTTTCAGGAGTGAGGATACCCGGTTAGAAATGGTGCGGGCAGAACAGCCCAATTGGCTTGCGATTTCTTTATCGCTTAGTCCTTGGAGCAGGTACTCCACCACTTCCCAATCCCGTTCAGTGGGTTTTATGTTCGCCAGACGTTCTCGCCAGGATCCCCGCTCCTTTCGCGGTAGAGATTCGCCCTGGCGAAGGGCCTGCAGAATCCGCTCTTCCATACGTTTTTGCTTTTGTTCCATAAGCAAACGGAGAGATTCAATTTTGGCCACCAGTTCATCAATATAAAAGGGCTTCTGGATAAAGTCCACCGCACCGGTGCCAAGAGCTTGTTCACGGATCGCTGGTTCCTGGTTGGCGGATATAAACAGAAAGGGAATGGCAGCAAAGCCAGGTTCTGCAAGGAGCCGCTCCCGAAAGGTCAGGCCATCCATGGGATACATGATAAGGTCCGAAATAACAAGGTCTGGCTCAAGCCCCTGCTGTATTTTTTCCAGAGCCTCCGCCCCCGATGTAGTGCTGTGGACAGCAAAGCGTGATGAAAGCACATTGGTCAGCATGGTCCTCGTATCTTCATCGTCTTCGACCAGGAGAATGGCGGTCTGTTGATGAAATCTCGTGTCTGTTTCGCCCTGTATCTGTTTGGCTGCGGCAATATCCCGGGAACTTTGGGCCTTCTGCGACTGGGGCAGGGAAACCAAAAAACTCGTCCCCTTGCCCATTTCACTTTCGACCCGTATGGTACCGCCGAGGAGTTTTACTATTTCCGCAGAGAGGGGGAGCCCAATACCGAAACTGCTTACTCCCGGCCCCTGGGCTCGGGATGCGGCGGCGTGGCGGGTAAAGAGCATTGCCTGCTGTTCTGCAGGGATGCCTGGGCCTGAATCCTGGACTATAAACGTAATGAATCCATCCTCCGGCGGTATTATACGAATACGCAGTTCCCCCTCCGGGGGAGTAAATTTAATCCCGTTAGACAGTAAGTTGAACACCACCGTTTCAAGGAGCACTGGATCGGTATGGGCCACGGAGGGCCTTTCGGCGGCTTCGAGCTTGAAGCGGAGCTTTTTTTTCTCCGCTTCCGCGGAAAAGAGGGCCATATATTTTTGGAGATAGACCTGCATATCTACGGACTGCAGAAGGGGCTTCACCATCCCTGTATCAATTTTAAGCACATTCAAAAGCTGTTCCGACAGGTGTTTGAGCCGGTCGCAGTTCCTGCGGATAAGAGTAAAAACAGGATCATCATACCGGAGATTCTCGCCATAGAAACCTTTTTGGATCCCATCTATCGGGGTGATGATAAGGCTTACCGGGGTGCGCAGTTCATGACTTGCGGCGGCAAAAAAACGGGACCGCTCTTCATCTAGCTTTTGGAGATGGCTGTTCAGTTCTTCCAGGTTCTTAGTCCGCCGGTATTCCCGGGCAAAACGCCGGGCCAGCGCCAGGGACTGAAAGAGAATAAACAGAAGCTGGGCAAGAGTGATAAGCGATACGGTCGGCAGAAAGAGCCGGGTGAGCAAGAGGTCATTGAGGCCCCCAAGGACAAAGATGCTGAAACTGAGGAGGAACAGCCCCGCATCCTCTGCGCCGGATCTGCGAGCCCCTTCCAGTACTACCAAAGTTAGGGCGAAGAGAAGGAGCCAATAGATTTGTATCCCGATGAGGGTGCTAATGAACCAGGGTATGGATAAGAACAAGACCGCCAGGCTTGAACTAAGGCCGATAGCAATAAGCCCCAGGGTTATGGGTTTTGGCCAGCGGTAGGGGCCAAAGAGGACTGAAAAGAACTGGATATACAGCGGTGCCAGCACATACAGGCTCAGATATTCGATACGAACCAATAGATTCCAAGAAAGTTTTGGAAAGAGGAGTAGAAGGATTTTTTCTCCTGTAACGAGCTGTCTAAAAACAAAGGCAAGGCATATCAGGGCAAAGAGCAGCAGTGCCTGATCTTTTCTTCGGTACAGGTAGAGGATAAGATAAAAGAGAAACACGATAAAAAAGATCCCTGCCATAGCCGCGTCCCGAATTAAAGCCCGGTCCCTACGGCTTAAAAGCTCATTTTTGCTGCCGAGCTGTATAGGCCCCCATATGCCCCCGCCGTTGGTATCCTCATAGTTGGATACTTTGATGGTAAGCTTAACCTGGTCGGGCAGGTTCGGAGGGACTTCGAGGTACAAGGGAGCTACCATAGGCACATGGGCTGCCGGATCGGGACTGTAAGTTCCCTGCCCTCCGATTAATTTGTCATCAATATAGACTTCACAGGCTGTTCCAATTTCACCTATACGGAGCATGAGGGGCGGCCGTGTTTCAGGGGGCGGCAAAGTAAGGAGCCGCTCGTAGCGGGCATAGCCAAGAGCAGGAATGGCTCCGCCGTACATGGTCCAATTGCTCGGGACCGAGACGGTGATAGGATTTCTGTCCTGAAAACTAAAGAGCCAGCGGTCATGAAGCGGGAAAACATCTACCTGAGCAGCACTTATTTTGAAAACTGTGATTAGTATAAAAAGGGCAGCAAAAAACATTCGCCCCCTCCGATAATGCAGCAGGTCAATCATATTGCTATAGTACCATAGATTTGTGGATAGTTTGGATTTTTTTAAGATTTTAGCCAAGACTGGTTCCCTGGGAAAAAATACTTAGGACCTGTGACATTTTTCCTGGTAGGCAATAATAGCAAACCAGGCTCATGCTGTTTGTACAATCGAATTGAGGAGGCCACTCATGAAACCAGCTTCGTTCTTCCGTCTTTCTGTACTAGCAGCAGTCGCAGCAATCGGCGCCGTGCTGATGCTTATATCCTGTACATCTCCCTTTGACCAGTTTTCCAGCTCCATGGATGTTGGAGAAGACACCAACCTATCCAGGGCTGTGGTCAATCTTGCCATTACATCAGTAAGTCCCGGGGCAAACAGTACTGAGGTTTCCATCGGCCAGCCGGTGGTCATTACCTTTAATACGCCTATTAATGCGGGCAGTGTACCGTCAGGTTTTGTAACATTAAACGATGCATCCTCCGGCGCTGCAGTAGCAGGCCGGCTTGTGGTGGATAGCAGCGGTACAAAAATCTACTATTATCCTATATTCCAAACCCAAGCTTCAGGAACCGGCAGCTCTGCTACCATCCGCATTTCCGGACTCAAACAGGACGGGACCTACCGGATTACCCTTAAAGGGACCATTACCGCAACTAACGGAACCAGCCTCACGGTGAACCAAAGCAGTACCTACAGCTGCGCTAACCTGGACTTTGGTATATGGTGGTTTAATGACAAGGGAGAGGCCCAAAAGTATATTCCGGGGATTCCTAATCAGTTCTATGATCCTTCTAAGCCCGTCGTGCTTTATGTACATGGCTGGCAGAAAAGCAGCGTTACTAATAATTATTGGCGAGAAGTGCCCTACCTTTGGAACGACAAGTACACAAGTAATGTAAACACAGGAACCTTCTGGAAACAGAAGGGCTACAATCTGGGTGTTTTTTACTGGGATCAGTTTGCCGATGAAGATGAGGTAAAGGATGCGGAAGCTAAAATTTGGGTGGGAAATAACGGACTTAAGCAGATGCGATACAAGCTTTCCAACGGCACCTATGTTTCCTACAGCACCGCAAAAAGCGCCGGGGACCTCCTGTACGATGCTTACAAGGCCGCGTTGGCATCCAATACATCTGGTTATATCCGCCTGGTAGGTCACTCCTTGGGAAACCAGATGGTTACGGTCCTCGCCTACAAAACCGCGGTGGACGCTAAAAACGGCAGCCTTGCCACAGCCCTGGTCCCCAAACTGGTATACCTGGCGGATCCCTTCTGGAGCAAGGATGGTAAAACCTATCTGAGCGGCAAATGGACCGGCGAAGTCTGCCGCACCTACATTAATTATGCCATTTCCCAATTCGGTGTTATTGTAGAACAGTCCAAGTCCACCGCTATCGGTGGTTACCTCGTGGGGGATGAAAATCTTGATATGCGAAAAATGACCGCCTTCTTCCGGATCTGGCCTGACTTTATTTCTCTTACCGATGCGGCTCTGCAGCATAGCTACGCAGTCCTCTGGTACTTCTGGTCCATGGGCGGCACCGTCCAAACCCAAAACGGCGCATTGGGAGCCGCAGCGGCGGACAGCACGGTTAAAAGCATGATGAATTACGGAAAAACATCCTATTATTACTGGTATAACGAGGGCAGCGGCAACAATACGGGGACTCCCCTGGACGATAGCTTCGTACGTGCTTCTGGCATAAGCACCTGGTAGTTTTTACAGCAGAGCCTACAGGAAATAGCAACGGGGATTACGGGGGGCCATACCGGATTTTCCGTAATCCCCGTTTTTATTGAGGTCCTAAGCCTTTAGCGAAAAGGGCGTTATTTGATTGTATTTTTTCAACTATTCCAGTATATTTATATTGATCTATATATAAACCTAGCAGGGGGAGCTTTGATTATGAATGGAACAATGAAGTACCGGGACCTTGGTAAAACAGGCATTAAGGTCAGCGAGATTGGCATGGGCCTCTGGGCCGCCGGCGGGGACGCCTGGGGGAAAACGGAAGACCAGGAAGTGCTGCGGGCCATCGATTATGCCCTGGACCAGGGGGTGACCTTTTTCGACACCGCCGATGTGTACGGCAGCGGCCACAGCGAGGAACTCCTGGGCAAAGCAATGGCTGGCCGGCGGGACAAGTTCATCGTGGCTACTAAAATCGGCTGGCGGGACTTTGACGGCGAAAAAGGCCGGAGCGCCTATACTAAGGTAGACAAATTCATCGCCGGTGTAGAAAGCAATCTGAAACGGCTTAATACGGACTATATTGATGTACTCCAGAGCCATATTGATTTTCGGGACCCCACCATGGAGATCTTCCTGGAAGGTTTCCAACGGCTTAAAGAGGCCGGCAAGATCCGAGCCTATGGGGTGAGTACCAGCAATTTTGAATACCTTAAAGCCTTTAACCATGATGGCAAGGCGAACACGCTCCAAATTGACTACAGCATCCTGAACCGGACAAGCGAAGCGGAAATTCTCCCCTACTGCCGTGCCCAGGGCTTAGGGGTCATTATCCGCGGGGCCATCGCTATGGGTATTTTGGCGGGCAAATTTACTGCCGACACCCGCTTTGGCGAGGGGGACTTCCGCAGGCGCTGGCATGAAAACCCTGAGGAATATAAGGTGTTTCTAAAGGACCTTGAAACAGTACAGGCCCTCCGCAGTCTCGAACGGCCGGACAGAAACTTAGCAACCCTGGCCCTGCAGTTCGTGCTGGCCAATCCTGCGGTATCCACCGTTATTCCGGGCATAAAAACCGTGGCCCAAATGGAAGCAAACCTTAAGGCGAGCAGGCTTCCGCCCCTGTCCGCCGAGGAACTGGCGGCCATTGACCATGTCGTGGCCCCCGGCAAGGGCCGCAAGATATGGCCGGCATAAATATTTTGTGGCATAATCAGTCTCTGGAGATATGATGAAAGGACCGATACTTTTAGTGCTTGCTGCTGGCATGGGCAGCCGATTTGGCGGACTCAAACAATTGGAAGGACTGGGTATTCACGGAGAAACGTTGCTGGAATACTCAGTCTACGATGCAATCCGCGCAGGTTTTTCTACCGCGGTCTTTGTAATCCGAAAAGATATGGAAACACTTTTTCGGGAAAAAGTACTTTCGCGGTTCAGCAGTCACCTTGAATGCCTAACGGTATTTCAAGAACCTAATTTCATGATAGATCCGGCCCTGGTTCCTCCGGAAGAACTCCAAGCAAGAACAAAGCCCTGGGGTACTGCCCATGCGGTGCTTTGCGCCAGCAACATTATTGACCGCCCCTTTGCAGTCATAAATGCAGATGATTTTTACGGACTCGAAGCCTTTAATGCCATGGGAGCCTTTCTCTCTGCTGAAGATCAGCAAAACAAACGAGATGCAGCTATGATTGTATATCCCTTGGATCAGACCCTGAGTTCCGAAGGTCCGGTCGCCCGAGGTATCTGCACAATCCAGAATGGCATACTTAAAGAAATTATTGAACACACTAATATAGAAAAGATTGATGAACGAATTCTGAGCCGGCAAAGCCAATCTGCTGAAATTGAATTGGAACCATCGAGCGGTGTATCGATGAATTTTTGGGGCCTTAAGCCAACTATATTCCCAGAACTCGCAGATTATTTTATGCACTTTTTAAAAACCAAAGGGAGAGAACCGAAAAGAGAATGTTATCTTCCCATGGCTATTGATTATTTCATTCAGCACCGGGGACTTATTGTTCACGCGCTTACAACCGGAGCCCAATGGTTTGGCGTAACATACCGGGAAGACCGGACCCAAGCAGCAGCGCGCATTAAAACTATGATTGCACAGGGTATGTATCCAGAGTATCTGTGGAAATAAGCCCCCTCTGGACGCTTTCCCATTTGTCTCCTACAATTCACTGGTTGCCTGAGCTCTTTATAAGCTGGCACGTTAGGCATTAACAGAGATAAAATTACAAGGAGCAGCCACATGGACACAAGCATGATTCCTCCACGCTCAGCGGTTCCCCTCAAGGACACCTGGGATCTTTCAAAATTATTCCCCTCCGACGCAGCCTGGTACGACGGGCTAGCGGTATACGAAAAAATGATAGAAAAAATCGAATCTTACCGGGGGACCCTGGGTCGTTCTGCGGAAACCCTGGCGGACTGGCTCGACTTTTTCAAAGAAGGGAGCATACTCGAAGAACGGCTCGCTTACTACTGCGAACTCAGGCAGACCGAAGACGAAGGAGCCAGCGAAGGGCGCACCATGACAGGCCGCTTTGCCATGGCCCAGGCCCGTGCCCAGGCTGCCGCATCCTGGGCAGTGCCGGAAATACAGGCCATTCCCGACTCATCAATGCAGAGCTTCCTCGCCCATAGCCGCATGGCCGAATACCGGATTTACCTGCAAAAGCTCCTGCGCTGGAAGCCCTATATTTTAAGCGACAAGGAAGAGCGGCTCCTGGCCCTCCATGCAGAGGGAGAATCGGTACCCCGGGACGCGTTTTCGGTCCTCACCAACGTGGATATCGATTTCGGTACCATCGATACCCCCGACGGCCCCCGGCCCCTTTCCCAATCGACATGGTCGTCATTTCTTGAAAAAAGCGACCGGGATTTAAGGCAGCGGGCCTATAAGGCATTTTATAAGCAGTTTGAAGCCCATAAAACAACCCTGGCAGCCCTGTACGGCGGCTCGGTCAAGCAGGACGTTATTAAGGCCCGCATCAGAGGCTTTCCTTCGGCCCGGGCCATGGCCCTGTTCCCCGACAACGTGGATGAGTCGGTGTACGACAACCTGGTGGCAACAATCAATGCAAACCTGGGCACGCTTCACCGCTACTATGAACTCAGGAAAAAGGCGCTGGGGCTCTCGGAACTGCGGCACTATGACGTCTATGTACCTATCGTTAAAACCGCAAGCCGGCACACGAGCTGGGACGAAGCGGTGGAGATGATTTCCCAGGCCCTGGCTCCCCTGGGAGATGAATACGTTCAGACCCTCCGTTCAGGGCTCCTGGGCCGCTGGGCAGACCGCTACGAAAACAAGGGAAAACGGTCAGGGGCCTTCTCTGCCGGTAGCTATACGGGCGACCCCTACATCCTCATGAACTACAAGGAAGATGTGATCCGGGACGTCTTTACCCTGGCCCACGAAGGTGGGCACTCCATGCATTCCTGGTACTCCGCCCGGAACAACCCCTTTATGCACTACGGGTACACCATTTTCGAGGCCGAAGTGGCCAGCACCTTTAACGAGGAACTCCTGTTCCGGCACCTCATGAAAACCGCCGAAAGCCGGGAACTCAAAGCATACCTGGTGAATAAACGGGTCGACGATATCCTGGCGACCCTGTTCCGGCAGACCATGTTTGCCGAGTTCGAACACCGGGTTCACAGTCTGGAAGAAAGCGGAACCCCCCTTACGGTTGATGTACTCCGCTCAGAATACCGGACGCTGCTGACCAAATATTTCGGCCCCGCCATGGTATTCGAGGATGAAAGTGACCTGGAAGGCCTGCGGATTCCCCACTTTTACGGCGCCTTCTATGTATACAAATACGCCACAGGCATTTCCGCGTCCCTTGCTTTGGCGGAACGGGTCCTCTCGGGGGGCAAAAAGGAACGGGAAGACTATTTTGGCTTCTTAAAATCCGGCGGTTCCCGCTTCCCCATCGACTCGCTCAAGCTCGCGGGAGTAGATATGTCCCGGCCTGAACCAATCCAGGCTGCCTGCGATACCTTTAGCCGCCTCGTCAAAGAACTGGAGGAACTTTTATGAAACTGGTTGCATTCAACGGCAGTCCCCGTAAAGAGGGGAACACCCACAAGGCGCTGGAGAGCCTTGCGGCAGAACTGGCCACAGAGGGTATCGAAGTATCCATTATACAGGTTGGGGACAAGGCGATTCGAGGCTGCCTCGCCTGCGGGAGCTGCGCTAAAAACAAAAATGAACGCTGTGTTATCAACGATGAGGTCAACGAGTGGATCCAGATGATGAAGGCCGCCGACGGCATCGTAATCGCCTCTCCGGTTCATTTTGCATCCATCGGCGCCACCATGAAATGTTTTTTGGACCGGGCCTTTTATGTAAGCTCTTCCAATGGGAACCTGTTCCGCCACAAGGTCGGAGCCGCCCTGGTGGCGGTCAGGCGGTCCGGCGGCGTAGCAGCTTATAACCAGCTTAACAACTATCTCCTTTATTCAGAGATGCTTATCCCCGGCTCTAATTACTGGAACGTCATCCACGGCGCTGTCCCTGGAGAGGTTACCCAGGATGCGGAGGGGATGCAGACCCTGCGGATGCTGGCTAAAAACTTAGCATGGCTCTTAAAGCTTTCCGATCACGGTCGGAACACGGTGGCAGAACCAGAGAGGGAACAAAAGGTCCGCACCAACTTTATACGGTAAAAAACTCGCCGGCCTCCTCTGCGGGCTGGCCAGGCCGGCGCCGGACGAGCGCCGGAGCGGCTCGCTGGACCGCCCGCTGATCCACTCGGCCGGCTGTTGGGCTGGCTCGGCCAGCACTTTATTCTAAATTGTCCT